>JABMNS010000346.1 GCA_013204445.1 Sphingomonadales bacterium | reverse complement strand
GGTTTACTCCCAAGGTGAGACACTGAATATTGGTATAATCTCCCATTATTCAGTTTCAGTTCATGTGCACCAGGCAGGAATATCTATCTATCTATATGATATATATTGTTTTTCTAAAACTGGCACGACCTTTGCGAAGCCATCGGTATCTTCGCAAAACAATTTGTGAAGCACCAGTTTAAACCAAGAGGAACTTCAAAATGACCAACACCAACATCCAGAACCAAGTAGCCGCCGCTTTTGCAGCAATTTTCGCAGCCGTTGTTCTTGTCAGCGCCAGCATCGGCCCCGCCTTAAACAATGCTGCCGCTCTGGTTGCATAGCTCCCATTAAAAGGAACCCTGACCATGTTATCTCCTAAGTTTCAAAACCGTCTCGCCGCAGCCTTTGCCTCTTTCCTGTCGGCTGCCATCTTGCTCACCGCCTCGATTGGCCCTGCCGTCAACAACAGCGCATCGCTGGTGATCTAATCACAGGAGAAGCCCCGAGCGGAAGGCCCGATCCCCGCCTGCCCAGCACCCTGATTTAACCTCCCTTAACATTTAGCCGCTATTTTCCGGACGATGAACGAACCGAAAATAGCGGCCCTGCCATCGCGAAGCCAGAATCGTGGATTTCTCCGCACAGAGCGCGGCAACCTTCAGGCCACTTCCGCCCACGACAATGAAGGCTTCGTCATCCGCTGGCCGGCCTTCATCATAACCACCGCCTCCCTGTGTGTCGCGCTGTTTCTCGTGATCTTCCTGAGCGGCGGCACGGCTGCGACAACTGCAGCGGCCGGCATCGATCCGCACCGGGCTAGTTTCGGTATTTGCTTTGGCCCCGAACGCTACGCTTGCGTGGTCGACGGTGACACCATCTGGTTCGAGGGCCGCAAGATCCGCATCGCCGATATCAATACCCCGGAAATCTCCAGCCCCGGCTGCGCCTCCGAGAAGCACCTGGGCCAGCGCGCCAAGATAAGGCTGCAGGCCTTGCTCAATCAGGGCAACTTCTCCCTGCAATCGATCGACCGCGACCAGGACAAATATGGCCGCGACCTGCGGATCATTACCCGCGATGGCGAAAGCCTGGGCGACATATTGGTCGCCGAGGGACTGGCCGAACGCTGGCGGGGCTATCGCCGCGACTGGTCTAGAGCGGCTGAATCACCTGCCCCTCCCTGCGCGACAGAAACCAGGTCGGTGCAAACAACAGCATGAACAGCCCGTCGACCATGCCTCCGACAAATACCGGACCCATCTCCACCCTCCCCTGCCAATAGAGGAGCGTGACCGGCAGGAAAAAAGCTAGTTTTTCCAGCACCGCGATCGGGATCAGCGGGCGATAGCGGATAGGATCGATGGCGATCATGATGAAGATCAGCTGGAACACCAAGGCCAGTCCCGTAAAGCCGTAATAATATTCCGGCCCGGCGATCACCGGCGACGGTCCGCCACCCGCCTCCACAAACAGGCCGGGGACCAGCGCGAGCAAGCCCCAGGCGGCGGCGAGAGCAAAAATGATTCGGACAAATTTCATCGTGGCACCAACCTGAACTTTACAACGTTTACACTGTTAGAAAAAATTCACACCCCGGCCTAAGCCATCATTTCTAGCACCTTTACAGAAGGTTGCGCAATGTTGGCGGCAAGAGTTGTCATAAGCAGACGCCTAGCACGAACCATCGCTTTAGGACAGATACCCGATGCAGAAAATGCCAAGAAATACTGTCAAATCCGGCTGGCCGTGATATCGCCATGGCATGAAATCACCCATGGAAAAATATCGCCAGACTATCGGCTGGGGCGCGATCTTCGTCGCGGCGCTCAAATTTCTTCCGATCCCCCTGCCGGTGCTGCCGCCGATGCTGTCATCATCGATGTTGCTGCTGTTGCCCGGCGTCGGGCCGGTGCTGATGATGCTGGCGCCGATGCTGCTGTTCGCCGCCGGCATTGGTCTGGTCCGGGGATGGGACGGCGGCCGCAAGCTGTTTCTGGTCTGGGCGGTGATCGGCGGCCTGGCGGCGTTTGGCGGATGGCAATATAATCCGGCCGCGTCCGCAGTTGATCTGGCGGTGATTGCGGCGTGCCTGGTGGTGGTGCTTTGGGGTGACTGGCGGAGGCTGTTGCCGCTGCGGTGAGTTGGGGGCGAGGTTTAAGCATCGTCATCCTGAACTTGTTTCAGGATCCCTCGAGGTGCTCGCTGTGCCGGACGAGGTCCTGAAAAAAGTTCAGAATGACGAGTGTTTCTTTAGGATGACGCGTATTTACGAAATGACAGCTCAGCGCCCACGATAAGGCTCACACGCGACTCCATCGCCATCTCGATCGAGCGACCGCCGGTAGCCGGGATCGCCGCGATAGAGCGGCGCGGCGGGCGGCGGTGCAATTGGGATAATAGGCGCTGGATTGTGACCGTTGCGCGAAGGCCTGCACTTGTCCGGCCTGCGCCGGCGTCGACAGGCCGCCTGGCTCGTAGAAATAGACCCCGCAAAAGGTCAGTCCGACCAACTGGATCATGGCGATAGCCTGCAATCTGCTATTGAATGGCTGCTTGCGCGTCTTGTGGCGAAACAGTGCCCGACCGGCATAAGCGCCGAGCGACCCGCCGAACAGGGCGAGCTTCAAAAGCGTCGCCTCCGACACCCGCCACTGGAATTTTTCCGCCTGAATCTTGTCCCAGCCGAACAGGACAAATGTCCAGCCATTGATCAGGATGAAAGCCAGCAGGATATTTGTTGCGGTCAACATCGGTCAAATTTATCGGGTCATGCTTAAAAACTGGTGAAAAGGGGTTTTGACCGAAGCGGCCATATCGACAATTTCAGCATTCCCGCACGGCACGCTTTTGGCGATGGCGAGCAATGACTAGCATCCAGGCGCGTTGATTTACTTATCCCTAGGAATGTTGTCGTTTGTCAAAAGGGACCAAAACGACGCTTGCTGTGTGAATGTTGCGGCAACTTTGGGAGAGGCTATTTACTCATTCCATCCTGCATGCCTATCCTTTGGGGGGATGAAACGCATATCTTCTTACCTTAGCTGATTTTCGGCAAAGTGCGACTTGTGCCGTATTACAATGGAGGAGGATGAACACATGAAAATTACAATAGCACTGGCTCTGACGGCTGCATTGACGATAGCGGGCGCGGCAAACGCGCAAAAGGGTCCCCAAGTTGACACGATGACGGGCACCCTGGCAGACGTCAAAGTCGTCGGCGGGATCGGTCGCAAGGCAGAACGATATCTCAGTGCATCCTGGACCGAAAAGCTGAACCTGAAACTGGCCGATGGCAGCAGTATTACGGTGACCCAGCAATGCGTCGGCATGGGGCAACCGGAGGGAGCCCCTGTTCGACCGTCACGTGTCCTGCAACGGGCAAAGCGGTGAATCGTCGGGCAGCGCCATTTACGGCTGCAACATCGAAACGGAAGACGGCAATGAAATGAGCTGCATGGGCTATTTTGAGGGCAAGACCGGCGAAGTGAAGGACCATGCCGCGCTGGAAACCGCTTATTACAAGTTCGGCGCGGAAAGTGGCGGAACCGTGCAAGGCTCGTCCCACTGGATCAAGTGACCATGACGACCACCCTCTTCTGACGGAGAGGGTGGCTATTTATCGTGCCGGACCCATTTCAGACGGTTTGCCCCTACTCCGCAGCAACACCGGCTTCTGCAAACATATCCGGCCCGTCATCGACTGCTTCATCTTCATTGGCGACCTTGCCCTTGCGTTGGTCAAAGCTGGACCAGACGTCGTTCCATTCGCCCTTGGTCGCGCCTTTTGAATATTCGGTGGCGCGGGCTTCGAAGAAATTGGCGTGTTCGACGCCGTTCAGGAGCGGGGCGAGCCAGGGGAGCGGGTGTTCCTCGACCATGTAGATCGGCTGGAAGC
>JABMNS010000345.1 GCA_013204445.1 Sphingomonadales bacterium | reverse complement strand
TCGGCCCGTTATCGCCAGCGGCCGGCGGTGCATTTTACCGACACGCGCTTCATCGACACCGGCAATATCGGCGATGACGAGTCCGAATCCAGCTATGGCCTCGAGGCGGCGTTGATTTCCGGCCGCTTCCATGCAGCAGCAGAAACACACTGGCTGAAACTGGGCCGCGCTGGCAATCTGGCTGACCCGACCTTTTTCGGGGGCTCCGTCGAAGCAGGATTCTTCCTGACCGACGACACGCGCGGTTACAAGGAGGGTGTGTTCAAGGGCGTCAAGGTTTCCAATCCGATTGGTAAAGGCGGAATGGGCGCTTTGCAGGTCAATGTGCGTTATGACCGACTAGATCTGACGGACGCCGGTTTTGTCGGTGGCACCCAGGACGCCTATCAGGCCTCCCTGATCTGGACCCCGATCGACTATGTCCGCTTCCTGCTTTCCTATTCCAAGCTGGACTATAGCAATGCGGCGATCCTCGCAGCAGGCAGTGGCGATTATAATGTCGACGCCTTTGCCGGACGTTTTCAGATCAGCTTCTGAACCTGAGCGCCGATCAGCAGGTTTCAGCCAAGACTCATTCCTGTTGGTCGGCCCAGATTGTGCCAACATCGTTGCCCTTGGTGCGATCCGGCATCTGGCGACCGGTTTCGGCAAAATAGGACAGTTCGGCGATATTGGTGGCGTGATCGCCAATCCGCTCGAGATTTTTTGCGATGAACAGCAGATGCGCGGATTCTGTGATATAGGCCGGGTTTTCCACCATATAGGTGATGATCGCGCGAAAGATACTGGTGTAGAAATTATCCAGAGTCTGATCTCTGGCCCATACTGAAACCGCCAGATCGACATCGCCATCGGCATAAGCCTTGAACGAATCCCGGACCAGTTCGGCGGCGATATTGGCCATCGAGGGCAGCAGCGCAGCCGGTTCGATCTTGCGGCTGGATTCTGCAACTAGCGGTACCCGTTTGGCGATATTCTTGGCATAATCACCAATCCGTTCGGCAATGCTGGAAATCTTGAAGGTCGCAATCAGATGGCGCAGATCGTCCGCCATCGGAGCGCGCAAGGCGATCGTCTGGATCGACAAGGCATCAATCCGCCTCTCCAGCTCGTCAATCTCCTGGTCGTCAGCGACGACGGATATGGCTAGCGCCAGATCATTATGCTCGAGCGCATCGATCGCTCGGGTGATTGCACGGGTGCTCTTTTCCCCCATCTCCAGCACCATCTCCCTGAGATCGAGAATTTCCGCGTCAAAGGCGGTCACGGTATGCTGGGCGGCACTGATATTCATTAGGGTTCCTTGTTGCGAACTCCTTCATTGTAACAAAAATGTCATATAAAAAGCAATTGATTTGCATTCGCAGCATTTTGACGGTGTCCGCAATGAAGCTTATAGCACCGCCGGACGGACCAGCTAAGCGGCTCCGCAAGCCGGTGCATCGCAGCATCCAGTGCGCGCGCTTCGCCGGCAATCCTGTGCGCATGAAAAAGGGGCCGTTGTTGCCAACAGCCCCCAAAGATCATGCCCACACTTGTCTAGTTCAGGTAATGATCCCTTTTCAGATCAGGCAATATAGAATTGCCTATTTCAATACGTCCTTGGTCAGCAGCGGCAGCTTTTTCGCCGCTTCAATCATCGATGCCCGGGTCGCGTCTGGCGAAGCGATCAGGCCGGCCTTGACCAGATAGCCATCGCGGGTACCAGCGTTGACAAATTCCGTTACAAATTCCTGGATGCCAGGGATCACACCAACATGCTGTTTTTTCACATAGATATACAGTGGACGCGCGCCTGGGTATTCACCAGATGCGATTGCGTCATAAGCAGGTTCGACACCGGAAATCGTGATGCCGCGCACCGTGTCGAGATTTTCTTCGAGGAAGCTATAGCCAAAAATACCGACCGCATTGGGGTTAGATTTCAGCTTCTGCACAATCAGATTGTCATTCTCGCCGGCATCCAGATAAGTGCCATCGGTACGAATTTCATGACAGATTAGCTCATATTCGTCCTTGTTGCTTTCCTTGAGCGCCTTAGTCGCGGCATCGGTTTTGCAGCCGACTTCCATGATCAACTCGGTCAGCGCATCGCGCGTGCCCGATGTCGATGGCGGGCCATAGACGCTGATCGGCATGGATGGCAGAGACGCGTCGATATCCGACCATTTCTTGGTGGTATTTTCCTTGCCGAACGGCTTGGCGGCGATTGCCTTGTAAATCTGTTCGGGGGTCAGGGCAAAGTCAGGACCATCTTTGGATTGCGCCACCGCGATACCGTCAATACCGATATTGATTTCCACAATGTCGGTGACACCATTTTTCTGGCACAATTCAAATTCGGAGGCTTTCATCCGGCGCGATGCATTTTCAATATCGGGCGTATCCGCGCCTACTCCTGAACAGAACAGGCTCATGCCTGCGCCGGTACCGGTCGATTCCAGCACTGGTGCCTTATAGCTGCCGGAGCTGACGAAATATTCAGATACGGCCTTCGCGAATGGGAAGACGGTCGAGGACCCGACAATCCGGAGCTGGTCCCGGCTGCCACCGCCGCCGCTGCCGCCAGCCTGATTTTCACAGCCCGCCAAAGCCAGCGTGGCCATAGCGATTATTGCAAATTTGGTTTTCATCAAAAATTTCCTTGTCAAAAGTTGTTTTCGCACTGAAATCTCTGTGCGGCCTTTCGAATATGCCATCTACCGCCGCTCAATGACCGTTGGATTACAAATATATTTCATTATTATTGCAGGCGTGGGTTGGTGGCCTAGGCGCCGCTAGCGCGGAAGTCTCTGCATCGCTTCAAGCGGTGGGCTTTCCGGCGCTGCGTGAAATAATTCCACCCGCTCAAAACCAAGACTCGCATAAAAGCGCTGGTTCGCCGGATTGCTATTTTCGAGATAGGCCATGGTCCCGGTGCGATCGCAGGCGTCCAGAACCGGCTCTATCAGCCGCCGGCCAAGCCCCTTGCCCCGTCCAGCGCTGGTGACACCAACAGTGAAAAGATAGACGTGCGGCTCGGCCGGATGATGCCTTGCCATCGCGTCGCCCGCCGCCTTGCCGCGCATTAGGGCACCCCAGCCGCCGCTGGCAAAGAGGCCCGAATAGGTTTTTAGCATTCCGATCGGAGACGCATTGGGCTTGTGACCGGGCATCAACCACATGGTCGCAGCAAGGCCTTCGCCACCCTCGTTCAAAATCTGACAGAAACCATTGGGAGCGTATATGTGCCGCGCCAGATTGACGAAGGTCCGCTGCATCGGTTCAAAGCAACCGAACAGCCAGCGATTGAACGGATCATCGCGGAAGGCATCGGCAGTAATTTCGGCAAGTGCCGTGACGCTATCGGTCCCGACCCTGCGGATGCCCGGCGCGGGCGCAATGTCCGATGCTTTCAGCATCGGCGTCAAAGCCAGAGGCCGCTAATAAATACCGCCTTCTGCCTGCAAAAATTCATCGTCATTTTGCGCTGGACCACGATTGCGATTGACTTCCAGAGCACGGGCCTGCGCCGCGGCCCGTTCAGCGATCAACTGCGCCTTGCGGGCTTCCAGCCGAGCCAGCAGTTCGTCCTTGCGAATCGACCGGCGGGGTTCGGTTTCGGGCTTGAATACATCCCAGATGACGGCGGATTTGGGATCATCGGTCGGCCATCCACCATAGACGCGCTTGCCGGTCTTGCGGTCAACGCGGACCATGCGCACGCCCTTCGGCGCGACAAACGGTGTTTTCGGCATGCCGACCATCGCCCTTTCGGCAAAGCGCCGAAAGACTGGCGCGGCCAGCGTGCCGCCCTGGGCATAGCCGCCCATATTCCGTGGCTGGTCATAGCCCAGATAGACGCCTACCACCATGTCGGGTGAACCACCCACGAACCAGACGTTGGTCGGGCCGCTGGTCGTGCCGGTCTTACCGAACAGGGGCCGTTCGAGACTTCTAAGATTCTGGGCCGTGCCGCGGGTAATCACGCCCTGCAATATATCAATCATCTGATAGGCGGTCATCGGGTCCATCAGCTGTTTGCCAGACGGACGCGGACGCGGCATTAGCTCTCCGTCCCAGTCGCGCAAGTTGCAATCTTCACAGGTCCGCTTGTCGGAACGGAAAATCACCTTGCCCTGGCGATCCTGGACAAAGTCAATCACCGTGGGCTTCAGTTCGCGCCCGTGATTGGCGAGCATCGAATATGCGTTGGTCAGCTTCATAACCGAGGTATCGCCTGCGCCCAGCGCAAAGGCCAGATGGGGCTTATAGTCGCCAATCCCCATGGTCTTGATCGTCTTGACGACATTTTCCATGCCAGCGTCATTGGCCGCGCGCACGGTCATCAGATTGCGCGATTGCTCGACACCCCAGCGAAGCGTCTGCTGACCGGCGGCGCGCAAATTGCCGAAATTCCGGAAACATTTCCGCCCCAAAGACGCAGATTGATAGACGCAGAACGGCGCATCTTCGATCAGTGTCGCGGGTGTCATACCTTGTTCCAGCGCGGTGGCATAGACGAACGGCTTGATCGTGGAACCCGGCTGGCGCTCCGCCTGAGTTGCCCGATTAAACGAGCTCATCCGGTCGTCAAATCCACCCTGCATGGCCCATACCCGGCCATTGCGAGGGTTTTGCACGACCATTCCGCCAGAGACTTCTGGCACATTTTCGAGCCGGTAGCTGCTCCCGCCCAGCGGACTGACGGCGATAATATCTCCGACTTTCAAAGCGTCGGGAACTGATTTTATCTGGCCCGTAGTACCGTCCTGAAACCCGATTTCCGCGCCGCCCACGGTTGGCCGAATGGCGACGGCGATCTGCCAATTTGCATAATCCGTGTTGATGAAGGTCGAGGAGAGGCGCTGGGCCCATTGGTCATCCATCTCGATCTTGTTGATCGGACCGCTCCAGCCCTTGCCGATGCTATATCTCAGCAAACCGCCGCGCAGGGCGTCCTTGGTATATTCCTGCAGTTCCGGGTTCAGCGACGTGCGCACCCAAAGGCCGCCGGAATAGACGCTATAGGGGCCCGCCTTCTCATTCTCGCCAAATTTCTCGATCAGCTGGCGCCGCACTTCCTCTATAAAATAACCACCGACCCGCTCAAAACGTGGTGCTCCTCCGGAAATAGCACCAAGCGGCTGCGCGACCGCGGCCTGATATTGCGGGGATGTGATCCAGCCATTGTCACGCATCTCTAACAATACCCAGTTGCGCCGGACGATCGCGCGCCGTTCGTGTACTTCGGGGCGATAATTGGACGGCCCTTTGGGCAGGATCGCCAGATAAGCTATCTCGTGCAGGGCGAGCGCGTCTACATCCTTACCAAAATAGGCCTGGGCAGCGGCTTGCACGCCATAGGCATTGCGACCGAGGAATATCTGGTTGAGATAGAGTTCAAGAATCTCCTCTTTGGTCAGCACATCCTCTATCCGGTACGCTAGAATCGCTTCGCGCACTTTCCGGCGATAGGACACCTCACTGCTCAGCAGCAGGTTTTTTGCAACCTGCTGGGTGATGGTGGAGGCCCCGACCGGCCGGCCGCTGTTGGTGAAATTTGTGAGAATCGCGGTCGCGATGCCTGGATAGTCCAATCCGCCATGTTCAAAAAAAGTGCGATCTTCAGCGGCCAGATAAGCGCGCACAAGCAGCGCCGGATATTCCGAATATTCCAGCTGAACGCGCCGTTCGCGAGCATAGCTGTGCACCGGTTCGCCATCATAAGCGCGCACCATCGTAGGCAATGGTGGTTCATAGGTCTGAAGCGCCGTCGCATCGGGCAAATCCCGGGCGAAGATCAACCAGATGAGGAACCAACCGAAGACGCATAGCCCCAGAAAAGCCACGAGCAGCCGAAACCATTTTTTCTGCCAGAATCTTTCGATCCGCTCGAAAAAGCTGCCTGTGCTTCGTTCCAGCTTGTAGGCGAGGCTTTCTCCAGCCGTATCAGACGCATCATTTACCATAGGCTGAGCTATCTAAACCGGCTGGCATCCATTTTCCAGCGATTATCGATGAAAAACGCGCACCGCGTCGGCAAGGGACGACTGGGTGTTTTTACTCGGCCATTCTATAACTAACGCATTGCCAGTTTCCGGGCGAAATGTGACTCGATTGCGCTCGCGACACCGGCAGCAACCTTAGTCCGGCCCTGACGGGAATTGAGGAATTCCACATCATCCTTGTTGGTCAGATAGCCGGTTTCGAACAATACCGACGGCGTATCGGGTGCCTTTAGCACGACAAATGAGGCATAGCGGTGCGGGATTTTCCGAAACGTCATCTGCCGACTGCTTTCGCGGTGGAGCAATTTGGCAAAATCCGCAGAGACATTCATGGTTTCACGCTGGGTCAGGTCGATCAAGATCGATGAAACATCGTGCGTCGCGCCGCCCAGATTGATGCCATTGATTATATTGGCCTTATTTTCTCGCGCCGCCAGTTTGGCAGCTTCACGGTCGGAAGCGACTTCGGATAATGTATAGACGGTGGCTCCGGAAGCGGCCTCGTTCCCCGCCGCATCGGCATGGATCGACATGAACAGGTCGGCGTCGAGCCTGCGCGCGATGCCATAGCGCTCTTCCAATACCAGAAACTCGTCACTATCCCGGGTCAGGGCTACCCGAACCCGGCCACCCGCGACGAGCCGGTCGCGAATTGCCCGTGCAATTGCAAGAGTCACGTTTTTTTCGCGCGCATTACCATGAGGAGAGATGGCCCCCGGATCGTGCCCACCATGGCCAGCATCAATGACCACGAGCGGTCTGCTCAGATCATTCGGGCCATATATTTTCGGCAAGCGGACAGAATCCAGCGGTTTGCCAAGGGGCACCTTAACACTATAGATATTCTTCGGCGGCTCGGCGCGGAATTTTACCGGCGGCAGAAACGACAGCCGCCCGATTGCGATCTGATTCTGGCCGACCGATTGCAGACGCAGCTTCAGACTTTTTCCATCATCCGAGAAACTGCCATCGGTGATCACCGCCGGTCGATCCAGATCGAAAACGATCCGCGCGGTATTGGGATCATATTGTCCCTGACGTACCGCCTTGACAATACCGTTAGCATAGCCGCCGTGCCCGGCCTTGCCGCCCTGCACATCTATGGCGATGCGGTCTGGTCCGACTAGGGAAAAGGTCGATGCCCCTTCCACCAGATCGTCAAAAGAGATGGTGATTTGTGAACCATTGGCTTCGATCTGGCTGATCGATCCTGCCAGGGCCGGATTGATCGTCAGCAATGCGGATGCCAGAATTGTTGCCAGAGCCATGGTCCGCTTATGCAACCCACGGCCCTTTTTGGTCCAGTTAATTTTCATAGATTGCGGCTTCCTAAGTAAATCACGCTATAAAACGGAGTGAAGACGCAATTAACGATGCTTTCTTAAGGTGCCGTAAAATGACTTGGTTAATGGAGCGTTAGGCACGAATTTGTGCGCGCGCGCCGATTGCCCGATTTGATTCCGACTGGTTACAGTTTGTGTTGCCGATCAGCGCAAGCGGTGCTACCAACTCGTTTGAACCTTTCCGGAACAATCCTGGAGCGGCTCTATCTAAATGCCGAAAATCATTCGGCATCTACCAGGTTGACGCAACATGAGGCATGACATCTCCGGCTTTGAAGCTCTTCATAAAGGAGGCGCTTCCTTGGACGGAAAGACTTTGGCTAACGGCCAGAGCCATGTGGTTGTTGCAGACACATTTTTATCTGAAATATTTGAAATCAACCGGATGGCGCCGCCCGCCCCTTATCAAAGGAACGCGCGCACAGAAACGTCATCCCTATTATATCGCATGGACCCGCCGGGCTCTGATCCGTCGCACCATGCCAGGAGACTATTGAATGACTACGCGCATGCTAATCGACGCGCGCCACCAGGAAGAAACCCGGGTGGCAGTCGTAAAAGGGAACAAGATTGAGGAATTCGATTTTGAATCTTCCGAGCATAAACAGCTCAAAGGCAATATCTATCTAGCGAAAGTCACCCGCGTCGAACCGTCGCTGCAGGCTGCTTTTGTGGATTATGGCGGCAACCGCCACGGCTTTTTGGCCTTTTCCGAAATCCATCCCGACTATTATCAGATTCCGAGAGAGGATCGCGAACGGCTGCTGGCGGAAGAAGCCGAGCACGCGGCAGAAGAAGCCGCTCTGCGCGCCCAGGAAGAAGAAGAGGACGATGCGCCTGCGGACATGGTGCGCAGCGAAGCCACCGAAGAACTCGATACCGCGCTGGTGGAAGTCGACAAGGATGAAAGCGTCGACACGATCGATGTCACCGAAGGCGAAATCCCGCTAGAAAATAATGATGACGACGATGATGATGACGACGACAATTATGGCGACGATTCCGACGATGATTCATCCGAGGGAAATGACGAGGGCAAAGGCAAGAGCGATGGTCGTCGCGGACGCGGCGGCCGGAACAAGGGTCGAGGCAAGGGCAGCATGCCCAAAGCCAGCGATCAGGCGCGTCAGAAACGCATGGCGCTGCGCAAACGCTACAAGATTCAGGATGTCATTCAGCGGCGGCAGGTTGTGCTGGTTCAAGTGGTCAAGGAAGAACGCGGCAACAAGGGCGCTGCGCTAACCACCTATCT
>JABMNS010000038.1 GCA_013204445.1 Sphingomonadales bacterium | reverse complement strand
CGATAAGACCGCCGACAGCTATCTCGGCTTTATCAACCTCGTCGCAATCCGGTTATGGATGCGCCAATTTGTCAACAGGTCCTAGTATTACAGTTGCGCTTTCGTTGAAACTCTGAATCAATAGGTCTCCATGGCAAGGAGACTGTGGATGGCGGGTGGATCGATCGAGACGACGCTCGAACTTTGGGCATCATCGCTGCGCGATGTGAAGGGGCGGATGCGTGGGCTGTTCACGCAGAAGCGTGTGGCGCAATCGGCTGGGCTGTTTCTGGATGGGCTGCTGGGCGACGAGCGGCGCAAGACGGGCTGGATGCGCGCCGAGGCGGCCGGCGATCCGGGTCCGTGGCGGCAGCAGGCGATCCTTGGCCGGGGTCGGTGGGATGCCGACGCCTTGCGAGATGTCGTGCGCGACTATGTCGTTGAGACGCTGGGCGCCGAGGATGCGGTGCTGGTGATCGACGAGACCGGTTTTCTCAAGCAGGGAAAGGGCTCGTGCGGTGTCGCGCGTCAATATACCGGCTCGGCGGGCAAGATCACCAATTGCCAGATCGGCGTCTTTGCCGCCTATGTTTCGCAGCACGGTCACGCATTTATCGACCGGGCGCTATATCTCCCGAAGCGCTGGACGAGCGATCCGGCGCGTATGGCCAAGACGCATGTGCCGGCGGTTACGGCTTTTGCGACCAAGCCCGCGCTGGCTGTCCAGATGATCACGCGCGCGATTGCGGCGAATGTTCCTTTTGCTTGGGTTGCCGCCGACAGTGTTTACGGCGTCGGCGATATCGAACAGGCGCTGCGGCGCGCGGGCAAGGGTTATGTGCTTGGCGTCAGCTCCAACCATCACTTTGGTTCCTGGGTGGGCAAGCCGGCGGTTGCCGGTAGCGCCGCAGAGATCGCGCACGACCTCGATCCTGATGCGTGGCAGCGCCTCTCGGCGGGCGATGGCACGAAGGGGGCAAGGCTGCACGACTGGGCGTATTGTGAACTCGCCGACCTCGATGCCGACGAATATGACGAGAGCCGCTCCGGTCTGTGGACACGGGGTTTATTAATCCGCCGCAACATTGCCGATGGTGACTTGGCCTTCTTTACGACCTGGTGTCCAGCAGACACGTCCATCGAGGCGCTGGTCAAGGTCGAAGGTCACCGCTGGGCGATCGAGGACAGCTTCGAGACGGCCAAGAACGAACTTGGCCTGGATCACAACGAAACCCGCTCATGGCACGGATGGCATCGTCACGTCTCGCTGGTTATGCTCGCGTTCGCGATGATGGCGGTGATCGGTCACAAAGCGAACCAATCACCGCCCCCAAAAAGAATGCGCAGACCGCCCCGGCGCTAATCCGCTGGTCGGTACAGGAAATCCGTCGTATTGCCGTCCGACTTGCCCAGCGCCGCATCGACCCCGCCTACATCATCGCATGGTCGCTATGGCGACGAGCGCATCAGGCCACCGCACAGCAGGCGCATCTTCGATCGAAAGCGCAACTGTAATGCTAGTTAAAGCATTTGTTAACCTTGTTTCACAATAATTGGGTTTAGGCGTTCAATTTTGGACCGTATAGGAGAAGAGAGACAAAAAACTAGCAGCTTTAGCTGGATGGTTGCAGATCGGAGACTCGGCGCCCTTGACGTTTAAGGCCCGGCTCACGATCTAGAGAGCAAGCAATTGGTTAAAGCCCGAAACCGGATGCAACAGCATCTGCTTGGGCAACAGGGGCGTTAACAGCGCCCCAATTTTGGAGTAAAGTATATGCCATCGTTCGCGGAATCGCTCGAGAAAACCCTTCATCAGGCGCTGAAAAATGCTGCTGACCGCAGCCATGAATATGCGACGCTAGAGCATCTTCTTCTCGCATTGATTGACGATGGCGATGCTTCTCAAGTGATGAATGCCTGCGGTGTTGATCTGGGTGAACTGGAAGACGCCGTCATTCTCTATCTCGACAGCGAACTGGATTCGCTGAAGGTCGAGAAGACGATCGACCCCTCCCCCACGTCTGGATTCCAGCGCGTTGTGCAGCGGGCAATCCTGCATGTTCAGTCGTCCGGTAAGGATGAAGTCACCGGCGCCAACGTGCTGGTCGCACTATTTTCCGAACGGGAAAGCTATGCGGTCTATTTCCTCCAGCAGCAGGACATGAGCCGTCTCGACGCGGTCAGCTTCATCAGCCACGGCGTCGGCAAGGGCGGTCAGACGGCCGAACCGGCCGAGCTGTCCGGCATGGAAGGCGAGGAGGACAAGAAAGAAAAGAACAAGAAAGAGACAGCACTCGACCAGTTTACCGTCAACCTGAATCTGAAAGCCGCAGATGGCCGCATCGATCCGTTGATCGGACGACAGGCGGAAGTCGATCGGACGGTGCAGATATTGTGCCGGCGGTCAAAGAATAATCCGCTTTATGTCGGTGAACCCGGCGTCGGTAAAACGGCGATTGCCGAAGGTCTAGCGCTGCGTATCGTGCAAGGCAATGTGCCAGAGGTTCTGCTTCCCGCGGTAATCTATTCGCTCGACATGGGTTCACTGCTAGCCGGGACCCGCTATCGCGGTGATTTTGAAGAGCGGCTGAAGCAGGTTGTTTCCGAGCTTGAGAAAATGCCGGATGCGATTCTGTTCATCGACGAAATTCATACGGTGATCGGTGCTGGCGCGACCAGTGGCGGCGCGATGGATGCATCGAATCTTTTGAAACCGGCTCTTTCCGGTGGCATAATTCGTTGTATCGGATCAACCACCTACAAGGAATTTCGCAACCATTTCGAGAAGGACCGCGCGTTGCTGCGGCGGTTCCAGAAAATCGATATCAACGAGCCATCGGTGGAGGATACGATCAAGATCCTTGCCGGCCTGCGCGGTGCTTTCGAAGAACATCACAAGGTCCGCTATTCGCCGGATGCGCTGAAATCAGCGGTGGAATTGTCCACCCGCTATATCAACGACCGCAAGCTGCCGGACAAAGCCATTGACGTGATCGACGAAGTAGGTGCGATGCAGATGCTGTTGCCGCCTTCTCGCCGCAAGAAAATGATCACGACCAAGGATATTGAAGCCGTAATCGCGACGATGGCGAGGATTCCGCCAAAATCAGTGTCCAAGGACGACAAGAAAACGCTCGAGAATCTGGAGAAAGATCTAAAGCGGGTGGTCTTTGGCCAGGATGAAGCGATTAGCAAGCTGGCCAGCGCGATCAAGCTGTCCCGGGCGGGGCTGCGCGAGCCTGAGAAGCCGATTGGCAATTATCTGTTCAGCGGACCGACCGGTGTTGGGAAGACCGAGGTGGCGAAGCAATTGTCATCGATCATGGGCATTCCGCTCAAGCGCTTTGACATGTCGGAATATATGGAGCGCCACAGCGTTTCCCGACTGATCGGAGCGCCCCCGGGCTATGTCGGCTATGACCAGGGCGGTCTGCTGACCGATGCCATTGATCAGAATCCGCATTGCGTGCTGCTGCTCGACGAGATCGAAAAAGCCCATCCCGACCTGTTCAATATATTGCTGCAGGTGATGGATAACGGCAAGCTTACCGATCATCATGGCAAGACCGTCGATTTCCGAAACGTGGTGCTGATCATGACGACCAATGCCGGCGCGTCCGACATGGCGAGAGAAGGCATTGGCTTCGGCAATATGTCCAAGGAAGATGCGGGCGAAGAGGCGGTGAAGAAAATGTTCTCGCCGGAATTCCGCAACCGTCTGGATGCGATCGTGCCCTTCGCCTATCTACCGCCGGAAGTAGTTGCCCGGGTGGTCGAGAAATTCATTCTCGAACTGGAAATGCAGCTGGCCGACCAGAATGTACATATCACGCTGGATGAGGATGCTCAGGCATGGCTTACCGATCGCGGCTATGACAAGCTCTATGGTGCCCGTCCGATGGGTCGCCTGATCCAGGAGAAGATCAAGCAGCCGCTCGCCGAAGAATTACTGTTCGGCAAGCTCAAAAATGGCGGCGAGGTCAAGGTGCATCTGAAAGACAATGCCCTGACTTTTGAAGTCACGGCAGCCGCGCCCAAGCCGAAGAAAAAGAAAGCCCCGGCCAAGAAAAAGGCCAACAGCAAGGCGAAGTAATTTACCCAATCGGGCTTGGAAACCCGGAAGAATAAGAAACGGCGTGGCTCATCCCACGCCGTTTTTATTTGCGCTTTCCGCTCAACAATCCTGACCATAGCTGCTGCTATCAATCCGCAAGGATCGCGTGGCATCGCTGATCAGGAAATTGGCCTCATCGGCTCGAATTTCGGCAAGCACGGCCGGATCGGAAGCGGATGCAAGAAACGCATCATAGTCGGCCTGCGTGGCAAAATGGATTTCGGTAATCACATCAAAACCGGGATCTGGCTGGGCGGCAGCTATGCGGCTTTCCGCCCGGTCAAGATAATGACGCTGATAATGGGCGAACATCGGCAGCAGCCGTTTGATCAGCGGCACATGATGTGCCTCATAATAGGCACGAAATTCCTCTGCAGAGATATCCGGCTTTTTCGAAATCAGAAAGAAATGCTTGATCATCTAGTCTCTCCCGGTCGCCGCGAACGTTTGTTATATATACATCCAAACCGAGGGAGAGCGACATGTCCACTATCAGCTTTTACACCAACCCGATGTCACGCGGCCAGATCGCGCGCTGGGCCTTGCATGAAGCGGGCGCAGAATATGAGCAGATATTACTAGAATATGGCACGTCGATGAAGACGGAAGATTATCTGAAGATCAATCCGATGGGCAAGGTGCCTGCAATCATGCATGATGGCAAGGTTGTGACCGAGGGCGCCACCATCTGCGTCTATCTGGCGGACAGTTTTTCGGATGCCCGATTGGCCGCGAAGGCAAATGAACGGGCGGATTATTACCGTTGGCTATTCTATGCCTCTGGCCCTCTTGAGGCGGCGATAACCAACCGGTCGATGGGCTTTGAAGTGGCGCCAGATAAAGAAATGATGGCCGGCTACGGAAATTATGACCGGGTGGTGGAGGTGCTGAATGCGAAATTTCAGGCGGATGCATATGTTTGCGGATCACGCTTTACCACGGCCGATGTTTATGTCGGTGTCCAAGTGGTTTGGGGCACGCAATTTGGCACCCTGCCCGAGCGGGATTCCCTTGTCGCTTATGCAAAGCGGGTGACCGACCGTGACGCCTATTTATCGGCGAAACCGATCGACGACGCATTGATTGCCGAAAACAGCTGATCTATCGATTCAAAAAAAGGCCAGACGGTCATCCCGTCCGGCCTTATTCTAACAATTCAGAGGCAGTTCATTCACCGGTAGCTGGCTGTTAATAATCGAAAACTGGCTACTCAGCCACAGCTTCTGGTTCGCCATATTGAACGCGCCAGGCTGCGAGATCGACCTCATATTCCTCATAGGCGAGATAGAAAGCGTTAAAAGGATGCTCCAGTTCCGGCAGCGCCTGGGCAGCGAACACGTCGAGATCAGCTGACTTGGTGACGATGGCCCGCTGACTCACCTGAACGGCCTGGTCACAAAAGGGCCGGCGCAGCGGCGAGAAGGACCAGTAATTATACAATTGCGTCTGATGACGGTCATGCTCGGTCTTATAGCCGCTTCCGGTTTCCCGCTGGAATTTCCTGATGATCGCATTGTTTGCGTTGCGCAGGGAGGCACTGTTATTGCTGATAAACGCGTTATAGTCGCCAACCAGACGCTCATAGAGCGGTCCGGTGCAGCTGAGCGCAGCGACGTTCAATGCGGCCCGGACGTGCCATAATGTCTCAAGCGGCCCAAGGTCGCGGTTGATGGTATCACGCAGGCCGTCGGCGCGAAGCACGGGCACGATCGACAGGTTACTCGCCCCGAACGGCGGTGTCGGCGCGCGCGGCGTATATTGCGGCTGAACAACCGGAGCAGGCGGTGGCGGTGGCGGTGGCGGTGGCGTTTGACAGGCTGCTAGCAGGGCCAATCCGCCAGCTACCAATATAAGACGCAAACCTTTCAAACGCGACATTGTGACATTCTCCTAGAACAACAGCCGTTTCCTTATGATTCACGCTGATGATTGTCCAGCATTTGCGCTCAAATCTCGACGAACCGCCAAAAGAAAAAGCCCGACAGTTTCCTGCCGGGCTTTTCCGATAATCTGGAGAGGGCCTGCTGACCTGCTGCTTATTCCCGATTGCCCATGAAATAGAGTAGGAACTGGAACATATTGATAAAATCCAGATACAGGCTGAGCGCGCTCAGGACCACAG
The DNA here is from genome assembly GCA_013204445.1 of Sphingomonadales bacterium. Classification (GTDB taxonomy): domain Bacteria; phylum Pseudomonadota; class Alphaproteobacteria; order Sphingomonadales; family Sphingomonadaceae; genus Parasphingorhabdus. The sequence continues at coordinate 4,418 of JABMNS010000038.1, read as the reverse complement.
TCTTGCCAACCATATCGGTTCCCGCAACATAAGCATACATGCTCTTTATCCGCTGCGTGTCATAAGCGGTGAGGCCCGCGAAGATCAGAACACCAATCGCGCTGATGGCAAAATTCATCATCGTAGACTGAAGGAATATGTTGATCACCATCGCGACCAGCAAACCGATCACACCCATGATCAGGAAGCTGCCCATGCCGGACAGGTCTTTCTTGGTGATGTAACCATAGAGACTCAGGCCGAGGAAGGCGGCTGCTGTGGCGAAGAATGTCTGCGCAATCGAAGCGCCGGTATAGACTAGGAAGATGGTCGACATCGACATGCCCATCAGAGCCGCAAAGCCCCAGAACATGGCCTGCAACGTGAAGGTCGAGAATTTATTCTGCCCGTAGCTCATCGCAAATACGATCGCGAGAGGCGAGAGCATGATCAGCCATTTCAGCGGGCCGCCGCCGAACATGATGTCCTGCGCGAGACCGGAACTGGCAAACAGCATCGCGACAACGCCGGTCAGCAATACACCACTCGCCATATAATTATAGACTTTGAGCATGTAAGTGCGCAGGCCCGCGTCAAACGCAACCTGCGTCTGTGCTGCGGCGCCCACAGGGGGCTGCCCGAAGGTTGTTCTTGGATCTTGCCAGGCCATAATATGCATACTCCTCAATTTCGTGAACCGACAAACAGGTTCTACAAGTTCCAATATCGGGCAATAGTGCATGTTTTTCAAGGAAAACCGGATTGGCTTTCCAAAATAACACCACAAGATTTCATAGACAAAATCTATCGGGCGATTGGATTATTGAGAAAATCTTTCTGGAAGGGCGATGTGCCACAGATTACGCTTTACGAATATGGCCCTTCGCGGTCGGCGCGGCACCGCTGGACGTTGCTGGAAGAGCGGCTTTCGACATGCCAACATAGCACATTGCGGGCAGTTGGCACGCTCTAGTCATCCTCGAGCCATTTCCGAATGTTCCTGGCCGCATCGGTCACTTCTGCCCAGGCCTAGTCAAAGCCATCCCCTCCGCCATAAAAAGCGGCGGCGACATCCTCGTCCGTCCTGCCCGCGACATGGTCAAATAATAGCGACAGTTTCGCAGCCGCCTTTGCCGGACGCAGGGCCATCAAATCACGCAAATTCTGATTATCTAGCGCAATGACATGATCGAAATCGTGAAAATCCGATGTGGTCACCTGCCGCGCTCTGAAATGTTCAATAGCCATGCCATTCCGGGCGGCGACCGCCTGCGCGCGCTCCTCCGGGGGGTTGCTCGACGTGCCAATCACCGGTCCCGGCAGAATCGATAATGACACTCAGTTCGCTAAGCGCACATTCCTGCCGCAAGGCCGCTTCGGCCAGAGGAGAACGGCAAGTATTGCCAAGACAGACAAACCGCACCGATTGGGTCATGGAAAACTCTTAATATTGTTGAACAAACTGATCAGATCAGCGACCGCCTACAAACACGCCGCAAGCCAACCGCCCGCCGCTTTCTCCGGACGGATCGGTCTTCAGATCATCCGGACCTTCGTGCACCACAAAAGCCGCCCCACCGGCATCAAGCAGAGCATTATCGCCGCCGCTGAGCGCCGCACCAAGTAAAGTGGCCTCCAATGCGCCGGCACCATCCTCGCCAATGTCCAGATTGAAGAAATCGCCCACATGCGCGCCTTGCGGATTGTCAAAGCCATGTTGCTTACCAGCCGGGTTCCAGTGGCCGCCGGCGGATTTGAAATCGGGACCTTCGCATTTGCCGATCTCGTGAATATGCACGCCATGCGGACCCGGCGACATGCCCTGCGCCTTGATATTGACGAGCAGGCCATTTTCGCCCTGCGCAACAATCACTTCGCCATATTGCGCCTGATCCGCACCGACCAGCGCCGCGCGGGCGACATTGCCGCTTACTTCGCCCGGGGACATGCCTTCCTTGCTGCATCCGGCAGCCATGAGGGACAAAAGGACCACGCCCGATAGATTGATGTAATGCTGACCCACGAAGCTTCTCCTTGATTTCCTTAATATTGATTGCATGATAGCAGCCGATCCGTCCGCTTGGAACCATTTGTTCCATTACCGTCCTCTCCGCATCGCAAAGGAGCCCGATTGCCGCATATGCTCTATCTGATCGCTCTCGGTTCGAACCAGCGCCACCAGCGCTTTGGTGCGCCGCGCAACGTCATCGCCGCGGCATGGCAACGGCTAGCCGGGCAAGGCCTGACCATCGCCGAGACATCCGGCGTCATCGCATCGCGTCCGGTTGGGCCATCCCAGCGCTTCTATACCAATGCCGTCGCGATCATCGAAACGACATTGCCACCGCCTGCCCTGCTGGCGATGCTCAAGCGCATTGAATTAGAATTCGGGCGCCGCCGCGGCCAGGCCTGGTCGAGCCGGGTGCTTGATCTGGATATCATATTATGGAGCGGCGGTGCCTTTGTCTGTGGCGCGCCTGCCCTCACCATCCCCCATCCGATGATGCGCGAACGCAGCTTTGTGCTCGGCCCGGCAGCGCAGATTGCTGGCGATTGGCGCGATCCCCTGACCGGCCGGACGATCGCGCAATTGGACGCCCGCAACCGGCGACCCAAGAAACGTCCGGAAAAAGCGCCAAAGCCGCTTGACCATGAAACAAAGCGCCCCTAGGGAGGCGCTTCCCGGAGGCTTTGTGCACTGCACTAGCCGGTTGAGGGGCCCTTAGCTCAGTCGGTAGAGCAACTGACTTTTAATCAGTAGGTCGCTGGTTCGAACCCAGCAGGGCTCACCACTATTTTTCAATAGGTTAGGTGCATATTTGGCGGGGCTATTGGTGTAGCTATCTGACCAAAGGTTTCACCTAGGTTTCACCGTTAAATTGGTTCCGCCTCATTAAACGGTCGGTGCCGAGCCATACCCCGCCTGCCCCGCATCAAATCACCCCCCCGCCCCCTTCTAAATCCTGACAAGCTAGACCGTACCCCCGGGGCACCCCCCTATTCTGTCTGATGGGACCCGCGTCCCCCCTTACATACGGTTCTGCGCGTTCGAGGGTGTGGGTTTGGAAAACCCTAGAAACCCATTTCCGCCAAACGTTCTCGGGCATCTGCATTACCTTGCTCGGCCGCCAGCCGATACCATTTTACCGCTTCTATGGTGTTTCTAGACACACCCTCGCCAGTTTCAAACATGAGGCCGAGAGTGAATTGGGCAGCCGAATACCCATGCTCGGCCGCCAGCCGATACCATTTTGCCGCTTCTATGGTGTTTCTAGGCAAACCCTCGCCAGTTTCAAACATTGTACCAAGATAATATTGGCCCCGTGCATTCCCTTTCTCGGCAGCTAGCCGGTATAAACGGACTGCTTCGACATTATCCTCTTCAACGCCATCGCCTATGTCATACTTATAGCCAAGTTCGGCCAATCCATCGCCTTCGCTGGGGGTGTCTTGTGCAGTGTCTTGCGGGGACGACAGCACTGTCCAAAAAACTATGAACAAAACGGCTAAACCAACAAGACCAAACATTTGCATAATCGTATTATCTTTAGGAACGTGCCCACTTTCTTGACTGGCAGTTTTGGGAAGTTCGCGTGCAGGCATGTCTTTCGATGTGGTTGAGCCGCGGCGACTGTTCTTCGCATCCGCAATGGCGTCATAGAGTTGGCCGTCGTCATGAATTACATAAAAAGCAGATGCAATAGATCTCGCCACCCATTGTAGAACTAGAAAAACACCGAATGAAAACGCTCCTAACGCATCGCCATAGCTCTCACTTACCCAACCTGCTGCGATGAATGCAAAGACTAAAGAGAAACCGGCAGTTAAAATAAAAGTACCAACTTGGACGGCACTAGAGCTCCATAAGCTCGGCATTTGGTGGGGTTCTGTCATCTCGTAGTAGAGGCACACCCTACCCCAAGAACCTATTATAAAGGCAATAATACCCGCGCTAATACCCCAAGTGATCATCACTAATTCCCCCACCCTTTTGGTTTCCTACCCCGCCAGCGCGGCGTTTCTGCAGGCACTAGCCCCAGTGCATATGATAGTAACTCAAGATCCCTCAATTCTGCAAGCTTCTTGCTCCGCTCGGCTTTGGCTTCGAGTGTTTCTTGTCCCGTTCTATACTGCGGATGGCTTGCGCCTCGCATGATAGTTTCTGGCTTACGTGCGCCGTGAAATCTGCACACGGGCATCCCATATGCAGCAGGATTTTTGCAGCGTTCTTTGCTACGCTTTGACTTGGCTTTGCAGCGCTGGCTAGTGCCAGATAGGACGTTCGGAAGTGGCATAAGTGTGAAAGAATTATAACATAAAATGCAAACCAGATGGTGACTAAAACGCCGGGAATATTTTGATCCCATAGATTTATTGGGCTGCGGTTTGTTGCAGCTGGACCGTGATTTCTAATCTGCTATGACGTACGGCGAGCTGAT
>JABMNS010000344.1 GCA_013204445.1 Sphingomonadales bacterium | reverse complement strand
GCACCGGCTGCACCCGCTGCATATGATCGAAAATATTTTCCAGTTGGCCTCCGGTCGCCAGAACAATGGCCGCCGCGCACAGGATATTCGCGGCCTGATAGGCGCCGATTAGCGGCAGCGAAATACGGTGGGTATTGCCCTGCGCCTTGACCATCAGTACCTGACCCAAATGGGTCGGCGTTTGCGATACCAGTCGCAGCGTATCGCCATTTTCTCCGACCGTAAACAGCTCGAGCCCGCGACCCATCGCGCGCTGGATGGCCTTACCGGACCACGGGTCATCATCGGCCCAGATGACAGCGGTTCCGTCGTTCGCAACAACCTCGTCAAACAGCCGCATCTTGGCTTCGAAATAGCTGTCCATATCACCATGATAGTCAAGATGGTCGCGGCTTAGGTTGGTAAAGGCCCCCACCTGCACCGGCAGGCCCTCGGTGCGATATTGCGAGAGGCCATGGCTCGACGCTTCAAAAATCGCATGGCTGACCCCTTCCCTGGCAAGACCAGACATATTGGAGAGAAAAGTGACAATATCGGGGGTGGTCAGTCCGGTCTTGACCTGATCATCAGCGGTGGTGACGCCGAGTGTCCCGATCGAGGCGCTATTATATCCATCCATCCGCCAAAGCTGACGGGTGAGTTCTGCAATCGATGTCTTGCCGTTGGTGCCGGTAACCGCTGCCAAATGGGTCGGTGTCGGCGTGAAATAGCGCGCCGCCATCTGGGCAAATAATCGCCGTGGCTCTTCATCAGCAATATGCAGGGCGCCTTCGACCTGCGCCTCCGGATGGGCGACAATGGCTATGGCTCCGGCGGCGACTGCCGCTTCAATGAAAGCCTCACCATTAAACTTTGCGCCCCGAAAAGCACCGAAAATATTGCCGCGCGCAATCTTGCGGTGATCAATGGCAAAACCGGTGACCGTCTGCTTCCCAGCTTCCCCATTCAATTCTGGTACCAGATTACTCAATCTCATGGTTTTGCTCTTTGGATGTGTCCTTGGGTTTCCAAAGCAGCGGCGTCAATTCCGAGACATCAACATCGCGATGTTCATCAGGTATAACCCCGAGCATCGGACCGACACGCGATACCAGTTTGCGCACGATCGGCGCTGCGGTCCAGCCGGCTGTTCGCTGAAATGATGTTTCCGCTGTTCCCTGAGGTTCATCGAGCATGGCGATGACAACATAGCGCGGATTGTCCATCGGGAAGGCCGCAGCAAAGGTCGATACCAGCGACGTTTTGTTATAACCGCCTTCCGAGGGTTTTTCTGCCGAGCCTGTCTTTCCGCCAATCCGGTAGCCCAGCGCATCGGCCTTGCGGCCGGTTCCGTCCGAAACAATCATCCGCAGCAGCTGACGCATGCGGGCGCTGGTCGCGGCCTTGAATACCCGCCGCCCCTTGGCTTCCTTTCCGGGCTCCACTTTCAGCAACGTTGCCGGACGCCAGATGCCGCCATTGACGAGCGCCGCATAAGCACTGGCGAGATGGAGAGGGGTGACGGCTATACCATGACCATAAGCGACCGTCATATTGGTGACCCGGCCCCAGTTAAGCGGCCAGAGCGGCTGGCCCCTTTCGAACAATTCGATATGCGGCCGTTCGTCAAAACCGAGACGGCGGAACATATTTTCCATGGCTTCCTGACCAAGATTATCTGCTATCCGGGCAGTGACGATATTGGAACTGTGCACCAGCGTTTCCGGCACATTCAGATAGCGACCCTGACTGTGATCGTCCTTGATCGTAAAGCCGCCAATTTTGATAGGTTCCATCGCATTGTAACGCACCGCTAGGTCGGTAACGGTACCGGCGTCGAGTGCGGCGGCGATGGTCAGTGGTTTGAAAGTCGACCCCAGTTCGAAAACGCTCTGAGTCACTTCATTATTCTGATATTTCATCGACGCTCTGCGAATCTTGTTCGGATCGAACACCGGCAGCGAGGCAAGCGCCATAACTTCTCCGGTTTCGACATCCAATATGATCCCCGCAGCGCCGCGCGCATCGGACATGATCATGGCGTCCTGAAGTTCGCTCTCCAGCGCCGCCTGCACCCGGCTGTCGATCGACAATATCGCGGGTTTTGCGCGCAGATTCTTATCGACAAGGCGCTCGTTGAGCGCGCGCTCTATACCCATCACTCCGTCGCCGGCTGCATTGACATAACCAAGCACATGCGCCGCCAGTTCGCGCTGCGGATAGAGGCGCTCATCTTCGCGGGGAAATTCGATGCCAATTTCACCCAGCGCATGGATCTGCTTGACCTGTTCGGGCAACGCCCTGCGGCGGAGATAAGTAGGATGGGAACCGTTGAGCTTTTTCAGGAATACTGCTGCGCTGGTGTCTGGAAAAATCGAGGCAAGTTGCCGCGCCAGAACATCCTTGTCGCCAAGCACTCGGGCTGGCACCACGCGAACAGCATAACCTCGCATCGTCCGCGCCAGAGGAACGCCATTGCGGTCGACAATATCGCCACGGGGCGGAATGAACGCGCTGCTCGATGCCCGATAGGGTGCCGCATCTTCCAGAATTGTGAGACTTACCAATCGTACGACAATGATAGTGAAGGCAGCCAGAAAAACCAAAAGCAATATCATCAGTCAGAAATGAGCGCTGGCAGTTATTTCCTTGGCTTTTCCCGAACATTGAACCTTCTTGCTGTTGGCCAGAAGTGTCGTCATTCGGCCATACTTTCAATTTTTTCTGCTGTCGCCTTTCGACCAAGGTCGCGGACAAGCCCATCATCGAGTAGCTTGTCTTCCATATGCGAGACCCGTGTTGTGCGATTTTTCGCTCCTCCCAATCTCTTGCCGGGATCGGAATCCGCCGCGGTGCGCGCGTAACTTCCCTTGCTGCCGATCGCGCTGCCGTCGGCATTGCGGTCTTGCGCTTTGGCAGTACCGACAACCGAACCAATAATTGCGGCCGGGCCGATACCGTCCATCGAACTGATTACGGCGACCTGTAGCGGTCTGCGCAGATTCTTGTCGCCCAGATTGGCCAGCGCTCTGTCGCCATCGAGATATTGCGAAGCGCGCGGTGAGGCATAACCAAATTCAAGCTTGTTCCATTCCTCCAGCTGACGCAGATTGGCGCGAGCGCTGAATTCTGTTTCCAGATAGCGGATATCTTTTTTGATCTCGACAATCTTGTGATCGGTGCGCGCGAGGTCGCTGCGCAAGGTCGCGACGCTGAGCGACAGCGGATAAAGCAAAATCGCCACCAGAAAAACCAGGGCGAGCCATCCCATGCCTTCGAGGCGCTTAATTGCTAGCTTCACTGCCCATCACCATCGCTGGCAGGCGCATTTGTGCGCACCGCTGATCTAAGGGTGGCGGAGCGGGCTCTGGGATTAAGAGCCTGCTCCGCCCCGGCCGGACGCACCGCTTTGGCTGGTTTATGAAAGGTGGGTGCCGGCCGTATCTCGTTGACTTGAGGAAGATGCCGGGATCCAGCCGACTTCTGCCCGCTGCGGTCCCGCAGAAAATTTTTGACGATGCGATCTTCAAGGCTGTGGAATGTCACAACCGCCAGACGACCGCCGGGCTGCAGCATTTTTTCTGCTGCGGCCAGACCATCTTCGAGTTCGCCCAGTTCGCGATTGATATGAATGCGGATCGCTTGAAAAGTCCGGGTGGCCGGATCCTTCTTGTCGCCCGCGCGAAATCCCAGCGCTTTTCTGACAACCAGCGCGAGTTCCGATGTCCGGCTAAGCGGCCGCGCTTCAACAATCGCCTTAGCGATCCGCCGCGATCGGCGCTCCTCGCCATAGCGATAGATGACATCGGCAATCATCTCTTCATCGGCTTCGTTGAGAAAGTCGGCAGCACTCTCGCCATCACGGGCCATGCGCATGTCGAGCGGACCATCTTTCTGAAAGGAAAATCCACGCTCTGCCTGATCCAGTTGCATCGACGACACGCCGATGTCGAGCGTGACG
>JABMNS010000343.1 GCA_013204445.1 Sphingomonadales bacterium | reverse complement strand
TCCTTGTCCAGCAACAGGTCATAAGCCTTGGTGACGTCGGAAAAACGCTCCGTCGCCTTAGGATTATCCTTGTTCTTATCGGGGTGCAGTTCCTTGGCTAACTTACGATAGGCGGACTTAATCTCCTTATCGTCTGCACCCTTGGCAACACCCAATGCTTGATAGGGATCGATCATTATTGGCCCTTTTTCAAATCCTTACCATGCAGAGATTGGCATCTTTCACCAATTTTCAACTCCGCTGTCTTATTCGGGCATAACGGCGTCTGCAACCTTGTTGTGCCGAGTGAAACGCAGCAGCAGATAGAGAACCAATCCCAATGGCCCCAACATCAGGACAAATAGCAGGATAGGTATCTGCAACCATCGTGCAAACCCGTATTTATCCGCATTGCGCGCTACCCATAGGCCGGCAAACAGATCAAAGGCGAGATAATGAATCCATCCGACGGTCGCCCCGCCGGGGCTGGAGAGCATTTGCTGAACGCCCGTCAGGGTCGAAAAGTCCAGAGACTCGCCGCTACCGCCGTCGATCATGCCGGTCATCATCGGGATGATGATCACCGCATAGGCGCAAGCGAGAAGGCCAATGCCGCCGTAGAATAGACCTGTCAGTATCACTTCGCGGCGCGGCGCAAATGCCAGAATCAGCCACATCAACAAGGCATAATTATTGGTGATCGTAAAAATCAGGTCCCAGTTCATGACGCCCCCTCGTTCCGATGCTTTTAACAGAAAACTGTGCTTTGTCGCCGGGCAAAATTTTGTTTGTTTGCCGTGCGTCGGCAGGATGATAGAGAAAGAGTCATGGCCGATCCCTTTTCCCTATTCGACAGCTGGCTCCACGAAGCGCGGAGAACCGAAGTCAATGATAGCAATGCGATGACCATTGCCACTGCCGATGCCACCGGACAACCTTCGGCGCGAATGGTCCTGCTGAAGGGTCATGACCCCGATGGATTTATCTTCTACACCAACCAGCAAAGCCGCAAGGCGGGTGACATAGCCGAAAATCCGCAGGCCGCGATATTGTTCCACTGGAAAAGCCTGCGCCGGCAAATCCGGATCGAAGGCCATCTCTCGACCGTAGCAGATGCCACGGCAGACGAATATTTTGCCACGCGCAGCCGGGATTCGCAACTGGGCGCCTGGGCGTCTGACCAGTCCCGCCCGCTGGATAGCCGTGCAACCTTCGAAGCCCGGTTCGAGGAAATGATGGAGCGGTTTGCAGGCGGCGATGTCCCGCGCCCGCCGCACTGGTCGGGCTATTGCCTGGTGCCAGCGCGATTTGAATTCTGGCAGGACCAGGCCCACCGGCTACACGAACGGCGTGTCTTTGTCCGCAACAACGAAGACTGGACCGACGGACTACTCTACCCATGACAAATCTGCCCTATTTTCATGTCGACGCCTTTGCCGACCAGCCCTTTGCCGGCAATCAGGCGGCGGTGATGCCGCTGATGCGCTGGCTGGATGATATGGTCCTGCAGGCGATTGGCGGGGAAAATAATTTTGCCGAGACCGCTTTTTACCTGCCCGATGACAGCGGGGATGCGGATTACGAGTTGCGCTGGTTCACCCCGACAGTGGAAATCGCGCTCTGCGGTCATGCGACACTCGCCAGCGGACATATCATATTATCGCAGGACCCCGAACGACAGCAAGTGACGTTCCGGACCCGCAAAGCCGGGATTTTGACCGTGAAACGCGACGGCGACGTCTATGCATTGGACCTCCCAGCTTATGCTCCTGCACCAAAAGCCATGCCGGAGATTGTCGCGCTGATCGGAGGCAGTCCCGTCGAAACCCATTTTCACGAAGGGCGCTATCATGTGCTTCGCTATGACAATGCCGATGAGGTTCTGGCGCTCAAGCCCGACCTGAAAGCGCTGACTGCACTCGGCAATGCACAATTTATTTGCACCGCGCCGGGCAAGGATACCGATATACTCAGCCGGGTTTTCGTCCCCGGCGGCGGGGTCGACGAGGATAGCGTGACCGGTTCGGCTCATGCCGTCCTGACGCCCTATTGGGCAAAGCAATTGGAGCGCGACAGCTTTACCGCCTATCAGGCGAGCCAGCGCGGGGGCTATGTCAATTGCCGTCTCGATGGCGACAGGGCATGGCTGGGCGGGAAATGTGTAACCGTGGTAGAAGGCGCCTTTTGCCTTTAGCTTGGCATTGCCTGGCGGGGCGTTAGCTGCCGATGGGGAACAGCGCCATGATCCGGCCGATCTGCGCACTCATTGGCTCCAGCACATCGTCCTGCGTCTTACCGAGCCGGACCACGGTCAGCTGCTGTTCGGGTGAGACCACAATTTGCTGCCCCAGATGGCCCAATGCCGCAAATATCGTTTCTGGCCCATTGTCCGGAAACAAAATCTGATTACGGCCCTCCGGACGTCTTTTGTTCAACCAGAGATGGCCGCCATAGGCCGGGTCGTTTTTCGACGATGTCTTCATAAATCGCATCCAGCTGACCGGCAAATGCTGCGCGCCTTTGCGGGCGCCATTGTGCCGGAGAAATTCTCCGAATCTGCCATAGTCGCGCGCGGTTGCCTGAATGAAACTGCCGCCCAGAAATGTGCCGTTCGGATCAAACTCCGGATAGGTGCCATCCATTCCCAACGGTTCCAGCAGTCGCCCGCGGATGAAGCGCAAGGTGACGTGGTGCCGGACTTCCGGATCGATGCTCTTGGTCAGGGTGCGGGTGATAATGTCCGAAAGAATGATACTGGTGGCAGTACTATATTCGAACTTTTCACCCGGCCTAGCCTCCATAGGGCGGGCTTCGGCATAGGCGGCCGTATCCTGCGCGCCATCCAGAAACAGCATAAGGTTGGTGTCGGCCTCCAATATGGTTTTGCCGGCCGGCTCGGGCACCTCGGTATGATCAAGTCCGGACGACATGTGGAGCAAATGTCGAAGGGTGACGTTCCCGCGCGGATCGCCAGGTCTTTGCCATGCGGGCACAGGAGCGGGGTCATCGAGCACCAGCCGGCCATCGGCCACCAGAAATCCGATCAACACTCCGGTAAAGCTTTTTGCCATCGACCAGCTGATGAATCGCGTATCCTCGTCATAGCCATCGCCATAACGTTCAGCGATGATTTTTCCCCGATACAAGATCAGAAGCGCCCGCGTTTCCGCCATTTCTGGATCCTCGAACAGCGGTGCAATTGCTGCATCCAGCCGCCCCTTGGCGATCGGGCTGGATTCCGAGATATAGGCCAGTTCCGACGTGCTTTTCTGCGGTGCGAGGGCTGGATCCCGAGTCCCCCCGCACCCGCAAAGGGCAATCGTCAAGGCCGATATCAAAGCGAATTTAATCTTGTGCATGCCGTGTCGTTGCACCAATAGAAGCCGCCATGGCAACCGTAAAAACAACATCCAGGGCTCCGTTGAGCAAAAGGCGCATCCTATTATATATCGGGGCGCTTTTCCTGCTCATCCTGGTCGCCGTGCTGACGTATAATTATGCTTTCATCAAAGGGCAGCTGAATATTGGCACGGCTTATGGCGCCCGGGTCGTCTGTTCCTGCCACTATATAGGTGGACGTGATATCGAGGATTGCCGAAAAGATTTTGAACCCGGCATGGAATTAATTGGCGTGACCATTGATCAGGAACAGAAAAGGGTGACAGCTTCGGCCCTGTTAATCGAATCGGCTACGGCTGAGTTTCGCGAAGGCTGGGGCTGTGTTATGCTCACAGACACCCAGTTGGACGCCGAATAAACTAGACTTCGACGCCCGCTAGCCATTGTTGTGCAACCGCTGCGGTGCTGTCGATCCAGCCGCCGCCCAATACCCGTTCCTTGTGATAGAAGACCGCTGCCTGGCCCGGAGCCACGCCAAATTCCGGATTGTGAAATTGCAGCTCTTGCCCTTCCAGCCGGGCGTGCGTCGGTTTAGCCATCGAGCGGACCTTGACCTCGATCGGGCCGACATAGTCGCCGCCGATCCAGTTGATGTCCCGCAGCGATACCGATCCGACTGCCAAGGCAGCTTTCGGTCCAACGATAACGCGTTTGGCTTCCGGTTCCAGCCGAATCACATAAAGCGGCTCAGCCTGGCCGCCAATTTCCAGTCCTTTGCGCTGCCCTACGGTATAATGAATGAGCCCCTTGTGCCGCCCCATTATCGTACCGTCGATGTGGGCAATCTCGCCATCATCGTCCGCTTCCGGCCGCAATGTACGGACGACGCTGGCATAGTCGCCATCAGGAACAAAGCAGATATCCTGACTGTCTGGCTTGAAGGCCACCGCCAGTCCCATCTCCTCGGCGATTTCGCGAACCTGTGTCTTGGGCATATCGCCCAGCGGGAAGCGGAGATAGTCGAGCTGATCCTGAGTGGTTGCAAACAGGAAATAGCTCTGGTCGCGCGCGGGGTCGAGCGCCCGGTGCAATTCTGCGCCGCCCGGAGCCTCAACGCGGCGCACATAATGACCGGTCGCCAGACAGTCGGCACCCAGTTCCCGGGACAATTGCAGCAGATCGGTAAATTTAACTCCCATATTGCACTGCACGCAGGGAATTGGTGTCCGGCCGGCCATATATTCGTCGGCGAAAACATCCATGACCGAATCCTTGAACCGGCTGGCATGATCAAAAACATAATGGGCAATGCCAAGCCGGTCGGCCACGGCGCGGGCGTCGCGAATATCCTGTCCGGCACAACAGCTTCCGACGCGCCCGACAGCTTCACCATGGTCATAAAGTTGTAAGGTTATGCCAATGGTTTCCGCACCAGTGCGCGCCGCCAGGGCCGCCACGACGCTCGAATCCACACCGCCCGACATGGCCACCACAATGCGCTTGCCCGTCAGGTCGTCACCCAGCTGAAAATTTCCGTTGATTCTATCCATCATATCAATTTCAGTCCTTAAAGAAATCCCGCTGCTAGCGCCAGCACAGCGAACATTTCCTTTTATGCGCCCCGATGTGATCCATTTTGGTACGAATTGGTTCGATACAAGGAAGGATTTCCTTAACCTGTCTTAAGGCTGTGTGAACCTCCCTTTCACACTAGTTTATATCTTCGCTGCTAGACCAGCGTCTATGGATATGAACTTTCCCCACAACAACCCGCAGCGGATAGCACGTGATGCTGACGCTGATGTACCCGTTCAATTTGCGGATCGTCAGGCCTTGCTCACTCGCGCAATTGCCCGACAGACATCCAGTCAGTCGGCACAGGGTTTTGTCGCGGCGATTCAGGGTATGCAAGGCATCAAAAAGGAAGTCCGCTCCTCCTTCATGGATGAACGGATGGCTTTTTTTGCAGGTAGGTCTCGCTCTGACTTGTCCGATCACAGGGAGCCAATATTGTTCAGGACCGGTTGCTTTCGATCGGATTTGGCACAGCGGGAAATCAATAAAATACATAGATAATCAAATTTATGAACGGGATGTTTACCTTGGCAGTTCAGGTAATCGAAAAGCTCTGCCGGTACGAAGTCCAAACGTAACAGGAATAGGCAAAAATGTCGGAAGAAAAAATTGAGGGTAGTATGATCGAAAACCAAAAAATAAAACCAGCGCAAGTTGTCGGGCCCCTTGGTGAACCACTCACCATTAATGACTTGCCAAAACCCGGTACGACTCGTTGGGTGGTGCGTCGCAAGGCTGAAGTAGTCGCGGCCGTCAACGGCGGCTTGCTGGCCGTGGACGACGTTTGCGACCGCTATAATCTATCCCTAGAAGAATTTGCATCCTGGCAGCGGGCTGTGGACCGGTCCGGAATGCCCGGACTGCGGGTCACACGGATCCAGCATTATCGGGACTTGTACGAGCGTCAGCAGAAATATTGACGGTCATTAGTCTGGCCTAGAATGACGAAGGGACCGCCGGACCAGCTCCGGCGGTCCTTTTTTATACCTTCAGCTAAATGAAATAATCGGCTATGTGTCAGTATTCGCGAGGACAAAGAATATTCACTCGCATATAATCAGGAGGAACATATGGGCTGGATTATTGCATTGATCGTTGGCGGTGTTGCGGGCTGGCTGGCCAGCATGGTGATGGGTCGTGATGCTTCCATGGGCCTCGTCTGGAATATTATTGTCGGTATCATCGGCTCCATCATTGGCAATTTTGTCGGCGGTTATTTTGGCTTTGGCGGCAGTATTCAGGAATTTTCGATCATCGGTTTGTTCACTGCTTTTGTCGGTGCGGTCGTTCTGTTGCTGATACTGAACCTCATTCAGCGCGGTCGAGTGCGTTAAAACCTGCTTTTCAGCAAGAAGTTTATAGATAGGAAGGACAGGTTCGTTGGCGAATCGGCCCTTTCGTATGGTGATATTGGTCGTTGATCGAACCGGGGGTTGAAAAAATGGCCGAATCCTGTTCCGGCTTGCTGCCGGTGCCATATTTATATAACACAGTTGATGAAAAACCGGATTGACCGGGAAATCAGCGATTCTTTTGTGTATTGCACTGTGAAAATGCGATAAGAGCCCGACTGAAGAGTAAAAAAATGAACTATGAATCCACCATCCCCAGCGAAGATATCGCAATTCTCGACGATGCCGAAGCTCGCACCGCAAACCGGAGGAGGCTAATTATCGCGGCCGCCATCGTCGTGGCGCTTTTGCTGGCCTATATTGGCTATAATTATTTTGCAGGCCGCGCTGGCGCTGGCAAGGATGACACGGCAAGTCAGGCGCCGACGGTCACGGTCATGGTGCCCGGCAAGCAGCAAGTTACACGAACCATCAATGCGACGGGAACGCTGGCGGCGCGGCGTGAAATTCCGGTCAGTGTCGTCGGTGAAGGCGGTCGGGTAACCAATGTCTATGTCGACGCTGGTGACTGGGTCAAGCAAGGCCAGATCATGGCGAGTATCGACCGAGCAGTGCAAGCCCAGCAAGCGGCGAGCCTCGAAGCGTCGGTCGGCGTATCTCGAGCCGATCTCAATCTGGCGCAAGCAAATCTGGATCGCGCAGAACAGTTGGTGGATCGAGGGTTTATTTCCAAGGCCGATATGGACCGGTTGACAGCAACCCGCGATTCCGCTGCCGCTCGTGTGCGGGTAACGCAGGCCCAGTTAAACGAAACACGTGCGCGCAACAGTCGCCTAAACATTGTCGCTCCCAAGGCCGGCTTCGTTCTGGAACGCAATGTCGAGCCGGGGCAAACGGTGACCCAGGGCAGTGGAACTTTGTTCTTGTTAGCCCAAGACGGGGAAATGGAATTGCAGGCGCAGCTTGGTGAAAGTGATTTGGCCAATGTTTCCGTGGGCATAGCCACACAGGTCACCCCTGCCGGCACCGACAAGGTACTTACGGGAAATATCTGGCAAATTTCTCCGATGATTGATCAGCAATCCCGTCAGGGTATGGCCCGAATTTCGCTGGGCTATGACAGCGCCTTGCGGCCAGGCGGTTTCGCCAGCGCGCGCATTCAGAGCGGAACATCGGAGGCTTCAGTCTTGCCCGAATCTGCCGTGCAAAATGATAGCAAAGGCAGCTTTGTCTATATTGTTGGCACAGACAACAAGGCGGTGCGGCGCGACGTGGTCATCGGCTCAGTGTCCAGCGCCGGACTTTCCATCACGTCCGGCTTGAACGGAACCGAAAAGGTGGTGCTCCGTGCCGGCGGCTTCCTGAATCCGGGTGAAACCGTTCGACCAGAAGTTCACAAAAAAGCCGGCGGCGCTTGATTCGCGTGGAAATTTGAGGCCTGATCAATGAATCTTCGTAACATTTCCGCTTGGAGCACTCGCAATCCGGTAGTGCCGCTCGTGCTGTTTGCGGGGCTACTTTTTGCCGGCTTGCTGAGCTTCAACCGCATGGATGTGGTCAACAACCCGGAAGTTGAATTTCCGGCGGTCTCGGTGGATATTGCACAGCCGGGTGCAGCCCCGACAGAAATTGAAAACCAGATCACCCAAAGGGTCGAAGCGGCGGTGCGGTCGATCAGCGGCGTCAAGAATATCAGCTCGACAGCGCGCGAAGGCAGCAGCCGGACCTTTGTCGAGTTTGAAATTGGCCAGGATGTGAACGACAGCGTCAATGAAGTGAAAAATGCGGTTGACCAGATTCGCGGGTCATTGCCCGATGGTATTTTGGAACCGCAAGTATCCAAGGTTGATGCAGTAGGTGGCCCGATCGGCTATTTTGCCGTCAAGGCCGACGATATGACTGTCGAGCAGCTCAGCTGGTTCGTCGATGACTCGGTGGCAAAGCGATTGCTGACCGTCAACGGCATGGCAGAGGTTGACCGGTTTGGCGGCGTCGATCGGGAAATTCGCGTCATTCTGAGGCCCGAACGGATGCAAGCGCTTGGCGTAACCGCCAATCAGATCAACAGCCTATTGCGCCAGGTCAACGTCAATGCTGCCGGCGGACGGGCAGAAGTGGGAGGCACCCGGCAATCGGTCCGCGTTTTGGGCAATGCCGACGATGCATATGCACTGTCGCAGACGCAAATATCCTTGGGCAATGGTCAGACGGTCAAGTTGAGCGATGTCGCGGAAGTAAATGACTCTTTTGGCGAACGCAGTTCGATATCCAAGGTCAAGGGCGTCGAGGTTGTCAATTTCGCGATGTCGCGGGCACGCGGTGCTTCCGATGTAACAGTCTACGACGAAGCGCTGGAGATCATGGGCAAGATCGAAGCGGAAAATACAGGGATCGAATTCATTCCCCTAGGCACCAGTGTCGAATATACCAGATCACAATATAAAAGTTCGATGCTCGCCATGATCGAAGGTGCCATATTAGCGGTGGTGGTGGTTTTCATCTTCCTCCGCGACTGGCGCGCTACGGTTATCTCGGCCATAGCCATCCCTCTTTCGGCTATTCCGACATTCTGGTTCATGGATCTGCTCGGGTTCAATCTCAATTTCCTTTCCCTGCTAGCGCTGGGGCTAGTTGCCGGTGTCCTTGTCGATGATGCAATTGTCGAGATCGAGAATATCGTGCGCCATATGCGCATGGGGAAAACCGCCTATCAGGCCTCGATCGATGCTGCGGATGAAATCGGGCTCGCTGTTGTTGCTACATCCTTCTGTATCGTTGCCGTTTTCCTGCCAGTAGGACTAATGCCTGGCATTTCAGGCCAGTTTTTCAAAAATTTCGGTATTACGGTCGTTATTTCAGTGCTCATGAGCCTAGCCGTCGCGCGGATGATAACACCGATGATTGCAGCATATTTCCTCAAGGCCAAAGGCCATGCAGAGCACGGTGAAGGTGTCTGGATGGATCGATATATGCTTTTGTTGCAGTGGGTTTTGGACCGTTCGCGATCCGATCGGATTCGGCAGACACTTGTCCCCGCCAAAGCCGCCTGGTGGCAATATTTGATCGGCCTCCTTCTGTTCGCTTTGATTGTGGCCACATTCGTCAGTATCGCATGGATCGTCGGGTTCAGGATCAACGGCTTGATCGTCGGCTTGATCCCCAGTGAATTTCTGCGGGCGATTTTAAGCATGGTATCCGGTGTCGCAGTTGGTTACGTCGCTGCGTTCCTGCTGGTTCTGGCGATCAGATGGGTGGTTGGTGCCATGGGCGGCCGCTTTGCTCTCTGGTATGCTTATCGGTCCGGTCGTTTCCGGGCTCGCACCTACGACCACCGTATTTGGATGATGGGTGTCGGACTAATCGCCTTTAGCCTGACGGTGATATTATTTGCAATTACGCCCGCCCAGTTCCAGCCGACCATTAACGAGGATAACAGCCGCGTCCAGATCGAGGTGGTGCCGGGCACGACACTGGAGCAGACAGAAAAAATAGCGGGTCGCGTATCGGATCTGATGTATGCGCAACCGGAGGTTGAACGCGCCCTGACGCGCGTCCGGGAAGCTAACGCGACAGTTTTCGTATCACTGAAAGAGGATCGCGACAAAACATCGATCGAGTTTGAACGCAGTCTATTGCCAGAACTTCAGAAAATTCCTGACGCCCGGATTTCTTTCCAGTCACAAAGCGGCGGCGGCGGAACGGGGCGTGACATATCC
>JABMNS010000037.1 GCA_013204445.1 Sphingomonadales bacterium | reverse complement strand
GTTCCGCCCAATCTCCCATCAAAAGAGCAGCCCGCTGGGCCGCCAGAGCACAAAATCAGCGGTACTCTTGGCCGCCTTGTCCGCAAAATGCCAACTTCACGTCAGAATCGCGATTGTTCGAGGTGGCCTTAAGGAAATGAGCAAGGACTATGACCGGATCATCCTTGATTGCCCGCCCGGCCTGACGGAGACAAGCGAGCAAATCTTGCGCAACGCCGATATTGTCATTGTTCCAGTTATTCCGTCGCCCCTTTCGGAACGCGCGCTTACCAATGTGCAAATGTTTCTGGACAGTAGCGGGAAAAAACATGCTCCCTTGCTGCCGGTGTACACAATGGTCGATCGACGGCGATCAATCCACAAACAGGGTTTGATCCGAAAACCGAAATGGCCGGTTATCCCGATGTCTAGCGCCGTTGAACATATGACCAGTTTACAACAACCAGTCGGCAGTTTCGCGCCGCGCAGCCCCGCCGGCCAAGCCTATGCCCACATTTGGCGCGGCATAGAAAAGCGACTGGCGAAAAAATAGGTCGGGCCAGTGCACCTATGCCGATTTTCGGCTATATTCTAGCTGTTGGACGTCAAACGTACTGAATAAATTTCTGGCATCTTCGGCGACCATCGGACGGCCGAAATAATAGCCCTGGATTTTGCTGCAACCCAGCCGCTTGATCATCTGCACTTCTTCCGCTGTTTCGGCTCCCTCGGCGGTCGTGGACATGCCTAACGCATCCGCCATCGCAACAACTGCGCGGATGATGGCAAGACTTTCGGGAGCGTTTTTGGCCGCCCCCTGAACAAAGCTGCGATCAACCTTGATCGTCGTGAATCGTGTTTTGCGCAAATAGCCGAGCGAGGAATAGCCAGTACCGAAATCATCAAGCGACAAATTGATACCCAGACCGATGATTTGATCTAGCATTTCTGCAGCACCGGTGCCTTCGCGCATGAAAATGCTCTCGGTTACCTCTATCTCCAGACGACTTGGTGGAAGTCCACTTTCCTCGAGTGCGGACACAACCATCGAAAGGAAATTCACTTCGGCCAGCTGGTCCGCTGAAACATTTTCCGCGACCTTGACCGTGGAAGGCCATTTCATGGCCTCCTTGCAAGCTGTCCGCATCACCCATTCGCCGATCGGGACAATCAAGCGCGCTTCTTCTGCCAGCGGCACGAATTTGGCTGGCGAAACAACCCCAAATTCCGGACTGGTCCAGCGCAGCAGCGCTTCAAAGCCGACAACAACACCCGATTCAGCGCTGACTACGGGTTGGTAGTTGAGCAGCAGTTCGTCATTTTCAAGCGCCTTGCGCAAGGCTATTTCCATGACTCGCCGCTCTTCCGCCTGAACGTGAAACTTTGGCTCATAACACGTAGATGCCCCACCACCCTGATCCTTGGAGCCATAGAGCGCGAGATCGGCACTGCGCATCAGCATTTCGACCGTGCGTCCATCACGAGGACCTATAGCTGTGCCAATGCTGGCGCCGATGTAAAGTGTGTGCTGGTCGACTTCATAAGGCCGAGACAGAGTATCGATGATCTTTTTGGCCAGCAATTCCATATATTGCGTGTCGCTCGCCTCTTTGACCACAATGGCAAATTCATCGCCACCTAGGCGGCCGCACAGCTCGTTGTCGGTCATGATCGATCGCAGCCGATCAGATACGCGGGCCAGTAAATGGTCACCCACATGATGGCCCAGCGTGTCGTTCACCGCCTTGAACCGATCCAGGTCGATCATCATGAAGCCGCAGCGGCCACTCCATTTTTCAGCCGTTTGCAATGCCTTGCTGGCCGCATCGGTCAGCTGCAGGCGGTTTGGCAAGCGGGTAAGCGAATCAAATCTAGCCATATGCGAGATTTTTTCCGCCGATTCGCGCTGCTCGGTTATGTCGGACCCGACGCCGCGAAACCCATGAAATAAACCGTTATCATCGAGCTTTGGCGAAGCAGACAATTCCCACCAGCGGTTTTTGCCATTGATTTGGACAGGCACCAGCATGTTACTAAAGCTATCGCGGCGTTTCAGCTTGTCCGCGAGTTCGTGCAACGCTGCCGGGAATCTTCCGCTTTCCCAGGATTCTCCAGCGACCAATTGCAGGAACGGTTTGCCTTCGATCTGCTCCGAGTTCTGGCCTATCGCATGGGCAAATCGAGGCGAAACGTGAGTTATGCGGCGCGACGTATCAGTCTGCCAAAGCCAATCGGCCCCCGTATCCTCAAATTCCTTGAGCAACAGACTGACCACTTCGTCTTTTTCGGCGAGACTGGCTTCCGCGACCCTTCTGTCAATAAATGACCGGCCGATCATAAGGCAGCCGGAAATCAACAGGACCGCGATCGCCAGTGAGGCCAAAGCCAAATGAGGGCTGCCGATATATAACCAGCCAAAAATTGTTGCAACACTGGACGATGAAATGAATAAAATGCTGCTGAGCGGCACGGTTGACAAAAGCATCGCGGAACCCACCATCAGACAGATGATGGTCGCCCATACCGGTATCATGGTCATGAGATTGGCGCTGAATGTAAAAAGTAAAAAACCCCCGCCCCACAGCGATCCACCGGCCAGAGAAATGAGATAAACTATCGTCATATCGGAACGATTGATCGATTTTCGCTGCCATGCCGACTGTTTACGATACAGCAGGTGAGCGTAAATATATAGCGCGCACAATCCCGCGAGCCACGGACCGAGAAGCATAATATTGACTTGGCCGATACCCAATTGAACGATCAAAAGTCCGCACACGATCGCGGAAACAATCTTCAGCAAACTATGCTGATGAATGCCATTGAATTGCAGCGCGCGAATCCGGCCCCAATCAACCCCATGGGGATCGGAAAGGCCAAGCAAGGCGCCGAGCGGGATGACCCGTGGCAAACCGGAATGAGCAGTGGGTTTTAACACCCCTCCTCTCTAAACCGCAATTATTAGCGAAAGGTAAGGATCGGCCTAAATTTTTATTACGATTCCGGGTCAACAGAAGTTCACCCGATTCAGGCAGCGACCGCATATGGCTGAATATCGCCGGAAAGGTAAAGGTTACGCGCCTTTGCGCGGCTCAGTTTGCCGGAACTAGTGCGCGGCAAGGTGCGCGGTGGCACAAGTTCGATCACGCAATTCATTCCGGTAATGGCTCTCACCTTTTCCTTGATCTCGTTCCACAGCCGAAGACGCTCGGTCTCATCCGAGGTCCGGCATTGAACGAGCACGGCAGGCGTTTCTTCCCCACCCGGTGTGGTGATTGCGAAGGCGGCAATGTCTCCGGCTTTAAAGCCGGGCAATTGTTCAACCGCCCATTCGATATCCTGCGGCCAGTGATTTTTGCCGTTGATGATGATCATGTCCTTGGCGCGGCCGACGATGAAAATCGAGCCCGCCGACAAATAGCCCATGTCACCGG
>JABMNS010000036.1 GCA_013204445.1 Sphingomonadales bacterium | reverse complement strand
GTTTCCTGAACGGATGTGACGGATGTGACGCAGCGATGGCGATCGAAGGATATTTTCTGCATCCCATCAGTTTATCAGGATCGATCGAAGATCGTCAGCCAAGTTAACGTGACAATGCCTGGGTATGGCATGGGTGGTGCTTTGGATTGGCAACCAACCAGGTATGATTGTTCATGCTGGTAAGCGCGTTGACGGGTCTGGAGACGCGCATCGACTGCGATGGCTTGGTCAATGACCAGAATTCGCATTTGAACTGCTTAGCTTTTGCTAACCAATGCTTATCACACACTAGGCTGGCAAAAAGGTCAATGTCCCAAATGCTGAGAACCACCTATCAGTCCAGAGATAACTAATCTTCACTTTGGAGCGGCCATGATCCGGGAAGCTGACATACAGACCACACATATTGATGGTGACCGATATCATGACCGATCCATCATGCAGCTTGAAACCGACCACATCTGGCGAAAGACATGGTTGCTTGCGGCACTGGAAAGCGATTTGCGCGCTCCAAAAAGCAACGTGGTGTTCGACATCGGTCACGACAGCATCATCATTGCCCGCACTGCCGATGGTTTTCTCAGCGCCTATCACAATGCCTGCACCCATCGCGGAACGCGACTTCTGGCGGAGGGCGTCGGCACGGCCCCGCTGATTACCTGCCCCTATCACGCATGGTGCTTCAATCTGGACGGCAGTTTGCGCGCGGCTCCAGACGCGAAAAGCTTTTCCGGCGGCCTGCCGCCTGAACGGCTGCGCCTCAAACCCGTCAAACTGGAAAGCTGGAAAGGCTTTGTCTTTGTCAATATGGACATGGGCGCGGCGACATTGTCTGAGTTTCTTGGCACTTTGGTGGACAGGGTATCACCCTATAATATCGCCGACATGGCTTTGCTGGAAGACCAGTCGGTCAGCGTCGATTGCAACTGGAAAGCTATGATCGACAATTTCTCGGAATTATATCATGTCGATCATATTCATCCGCAACATAAACGATTTGTCGACTGCCCCAATGCAACGGACGAGCTTTTCGAAAATGGTCACACCGGCCTGTACGTGCCTGGGTTTGTCACCGATTCTCGCTATCCGGTTCCTGACAAGCCAACCGATTATCAAGAGATGCAACTAAATACGCTAGGCATAGATCCGAGTGAATTTGTCGGAAAAGTAGCAGAGATCCCAGCCGCAATCATCAGGGCGAAGCGGGAACAGAGCGGCAAGAACGGCTATGATTATTCCGCATTGTCAGATGAACAACTTACCACCGTTTTCCAGTTCAATCTATTCCCCAATATCATATTGTCAGGCTCTCCCGAGGGATTGTGGATGATGCGATCGCGTCCTCATCCTGATGACCCGTCAAAATCCCTGCTCGACAAATGGGCATTGCAACTCAATTCCGACCCACTGTTGGGCGGTCAAGGCGACCATAAGCAGACACTGCATGCGGCGAGTAAAAAGGCCGCCCAGGAAAACGGTCGGGTGCTGCGCGACTGCTTTGGCTATGAAGCGGTGCTGTCCGGTGAAAAGAGCATGACCGAAACAATTGATCAGGACATTAGTTTGCTGGCTCGCGTTCAGGCTGGGGCTCAGTCGAGCGGGTTCGCAAGCGCATGGCTCAGCAATCAGGAGATCCGCGTGGCGCATTTTCACGATACGCTCAATATGACATATGATGCCGCACGCAACTCGGAGAAAGAATAGACACGGTGGTGACCGAGATCCTGCCTGCCGATGGGCGTCCTTCAGCCAGCTATTTGTAGACAATATCGTCGGGATATCTTGCGGCCTGACGCAGCGCGGACAGAGCAGGATGTTTTGAATCATGGGTTGTGGCGACATTCTGGCTCCAGCTCATCACCGGTTCGCGATGTTTGATCTTCCAAATGTCACCCCGCTTTTCGAACAGATCAAGATATCGACCCAGATAGGTCATTTCGCTATCTTTTCCGCCCTCACTGACCAGATAGTGAAAGGCAACAAGATAGCTTTCGACCCGTGCCTGCGCTCCATCAAACGCGCATATGCTATTTGTGACCATATGATGCGTTTGCAGGAACGCCCTGATCGCAGAAACAAGTTGCGCGCAAAATATATGAGCCGGAACATCATCCTGGCCATAAGCGGTCGTTGCATCAGGCCAGTAGCAGCTTTTCAACGCCTCCTCATCGGCCCGGTCGACGCCGCGGCAATGCAATGCGATAATTTCTGCAATGGCAGCACGATCAGCCAGTTCTGCTGCGCATGGCACGCGTCCTGCTTCATTCGACCTAGTTTCATCCGACATGGTGCAACTCCTGCTATCGATAACGGTAATTTACCTGACGAATAGGGCCATTACTATGCCCCAAAATAACAGGAGAGATCCGATTAGTGCAACAGACCTAGCCGCAGTAGCGGCCAATCTGGCTATCCGAGATTTGGCCGCGCTCTATATGCGCGGACTGGATCGATTGGATTCCGACTTGCTCCGCGCACAATTTTGGGACGACGCTTTTTTAAGCTACGGCATATATGAAGGCGGCCCGGGCGGGTTTGTTGATTTCTGTATGAAATCTCTGAAAAAGCATGACCGCAACCATCATATGCTCGGGCAACATCTGATCGAAATATCGGGTGATGAGGCTTTTGGCGAAGTCTATTATCAAGCCTATCACAAGCTGACCAATGCAATGGGCGAGAGACGCGACTTGTTTATCAGCGGGCGCTATATTGATCGTTTTGAGAAACGTGGTTCCGTTTGGAAAATCGCCTATCGATCGGAATTGGTTGACTGGGTACGCGACGATCCATGTGCCGACGATTTTCTGGCCGCCACGCCGATGATTGTCGGTTCACGCAAGCCAACCGACTCGCTTTATGACCGCACGACAATGAACCGTAAATCGGAGCAAGTCCATGGCCTATGACTTGACAAAGCCTTCCGACCCTGATCTCGCGCCCGGCGAAGCGCGCTGCCCGGGGCCGTCGATGCAGGATATTATGGACGCCGATGGGGACAATCCGCCAGCCGCGATGCGCACTGAACAATATGAATTTTTGGGCGATGAGGATATCAGCTTTGATCGTTATATCAGTACCAGTGTATATGACCGTGAAATCGACCAGATGTGGAACCGGACATGGCAATGGGCCTGTCGCGAAGAACATATTCCCGCGCCGGGTGATCGCCATGTCTATGATATTGGACCCTATTCAATCCTTGTCGTGCACGGCGATGATGGGAAGATAAGGGCGTTTGTGAACAGTTGCCCGCATCGCGGGATGAAATTCGCGAATGAGGGAAGCAGTGGGGCCAAGCGGCCGCATATCCGCTGCCCCTTTCATGGCATGACCTTTCATCTTGACGGATTGGTCAAGGAAATTCCCTGCCGCTGGGATTTCCCGCATCTGAACGAAGATAATTTTCGCCTGACCGAGATCCGCTGTGACCTTTGGGGCGGCTTTGTCTTCATCAACATGGACGACGATGCCCCGCCGCTGGCAGATTATCTCGAAATATTGCCGGATCATTTCAAGCAATGGCCGATGGATGATCGCTATGTCGCGCTGCATACCCAGAAAGTTCTACCGGCCAACTGGAAGATGGCGATGGAAGCCTTTCTGGAGGCCTATCATGTCCTGGAAACCCATTCTCAGGCTGTCTACACCGCCGCCGACGC
>JABMNS010000342.1 GCA_013204445.1 Sphingomonadales bacterium | reverse complement strand
GCCTCGGGCAGTTCGTCGACCATGTGCCAGGTCGCCGCCAGCCGCCCGAAGCCGACGAAAAAGGAACAGGTCATGCCCAGTTCTACAATTTGTGCCTCGCTAAAATGCTGACGCAGACCGGCATGGATGCTATCGTCAATCGCCAGATGGTCGGTGGCCATCAGCTCGCCATAATGGATCGCCGCTTTTTCCGCGGTGCTCAGATTATCGGCCTCCTGCGGCTTCTCCAGCGCGCAGACCGCGACTTCATCGACGCCGTCATTGACCGCGTCGCTATAGCGGATCGCCATGCAGCTGCGGCACTGGTTGAAGAAAGCAATGCGCAGCCGGACCAGTTCGACCAGCCGCTCCGGCAGGCTGCGACCAAGCTTGAGCGCGCCGCCGAACTGCATAAGGCCCAGCGCCTGTTCCGGGCAATGGGCAAAATAGCGGACAAGTCCCTGTTCCAGATCGGTGGCGGCATCGGGGTTCACGGCGGCCGTGATCCGAGGATCCCAGTCCTCCGGCGGTAATTTTGCTATCCGGCTCATCCGATCCTCTCCAATCCGTCAATGGCGTGGCGGCCGTGTGAAGCGTTATTTCATCGTCGGATACTCTCTATATGGAGAAGCATGGGTTTTGAGCAGCCCCCCGCCTCGATCTCGGCCCAATCGCCCTGTCCAGAGGATCAACGGGCTGGGATTGGCAATATCAAGGATTACCGTATATCCGTTTCCTCTGGTTCATCTTCACACTGCAATTTTCCGGCAAAAGATTAAAGTGTGGTGACGATCATTTGAAATCGCCGCACAAAAGCGGACAAGTCACTTTTGGACATATCGTCAAAAGTCAGCGTTCCAGCCAATCCTCCAACGTCTCGTGGAAAAAGCGCAGCCGGCTTTCCTGGCCCGCCAGATAGTCACGTTTATAACCACGGGAATGCAGGCCGCTCTGTTGCAAAGGCCAGATGGCAAGATCCTCATCAATCGCAGGACCAGCCGAAACCTCTCCTGCCTTGCCCTGCACATGCTGTGCGGGCGTATCGACCGAGATGAACTCCCGCATAGTCTGCGAATAATATTCCGTGGCGCCCTTTGGGAAAAGAGTCATGTACCACATATCAAAATAACATTTTTCAGGATCACTTTCATGGGGCCGCGCTCGCAGCCAGATATTGCCGTCCGGTTTCAAGCTGAACGACAGATTGGGAAAGATCGTATAATGCCAATTATCGGTCAGCTGATCGTCATGATAGGTTGAGAAATCAAAGCCTTTTGCTTTACCCAGCTTGCGCTTTTGCCGTTGCAGGTCTCCACGAAGATTGCGGATCTTGCCGCCTGTATAATCGCCTGGATCAAGCTCCCACATTGCGAGATCCTCGGCCAGACTCAACAGCGTCTGTTTCTCGCCGCCTTTTATGACTTTGGCCGGCCCAGCACCGGGCATGAACATCCGGCAATGTCCCTCTGCATAATGATCAAACTGGCAATGTTGATGGCTATATTCCAGCACATAAACGGCGCCGGGGTGCACGAATGGCACATGATAGGATTCGCTGAAATTATCCTGGACCAGCTTCCAGTTGAAATCGCCCTCGATGGTTACCCAATGGGTCCGCACCATGTCTTCCATGGGATAAGAATCAATCTGGTCCGCAATCGGTCCGAGGAAGGATTTTAGCGACGCACAACCCTCGTCCATATTATACCAGACGAAACCGGCCCATTCTTGACAAGGAATTTCGACCAGATTGCTTTTGCCGCACGGGCTGCCCTGCGGATAGTCCGCTTCGTCGGGCACAAATTTCAATGTGCCCGCCAGATCATAAGCCCAGCCATGATAGGGGCAGGTCAGTCGGCGCGTATTGCCCGACGGCTGATCCATCAGCTGCATCCCGCGATGCTGGCAAACATTGTAAAACGCCCGAATTTTGTCCTCATCACCACGGGTGCAGAGAATTTTTTCCGGACCAAGCGATGTTGTTATATAATCACCCTTGTTGGGAAGTTCGCGCGACAAGCCAGCAATTTGCCAGGTCCGTGTCCAGACCTTGTCCCACTCCTGAACCATAAATTCTTTGGCATAATAGCGATCAGGGGTGATCGGCGTGCCGCGGAGTTTCGGCTCGGGTTGCTTGGAGACATCCGCAAGTTTTCTTTGCAAATCGCGTGGGTCATGATCGGCCACTTGAAATTCCTCCTTCAGTCGAGAGCCTTGCGCCAATCAATAGGATATCTGGCATTATCTGTAGCCTGACCTAAATATTAGCGAGGGTATCGACGCTATGATCGCCCACGACCGGCAAGATGCGCGTAAGAAGCATCGCCTTGGCCACGTATCCCGAAAACCTGCGCTCCGGGGTTGTCGCGGTCGAAATTGTCGTTCGACGATGTGCTGCTGTTCCAATCATATACGGCATGCCGATGGGCAATCTTCCATATGCCATCACGCCGTTCAAAACGGTCCAGATAGCGCCCGGCAGCCACCATGAAGATTTCGCCGTCCGGGCCATCAAAATTATGATGGGCGATAAAATAGCTTTCTCCTGCAGAACAGTCGCCATCCACCTCAATCAGCACTTGTCCGATGATATGCTGGGTTCGTTTCATTGTTTGCAAAAGCGGTATCACCCATTTGATAAAATCACTTGCAGTACCAACGAAAATTCCATGGTCATCGGTTGCATCAGGGTGGAACAGAGCTTCCAATAGCGATGCGTCACAGCGATCAATTGCCCGCGCAACGCGAGACACCAATTCGGTGCATTCAAGCTTGTCAGCGACAATCGCCAGGCGATCCATTCCTATCTCCCTTGCTACAAAAGAAGCACATATCCATGCTTTGAACCTGCAAAACCACTAGCGATTTGATCGGGAGGAAACGGGCCAACGAACATGATTGGCGCTTGGCTGAGCCGCAGCAGCTATTCCGCTTCGGCGCTCTGATCATATTTGAGTTCGAGATAGCGGCCGCGGATCGACAGATTATCGATATCGCCCTTTGCGATCTGCTGGGTCACCCCGGCGATTTCTTTCTCGATCAGGGTCAACCCACTGATCAGCTGTTCGTCTGGCGATTTGCCGCTATCGGTGGCTTTGCCGCGCATCGATATGGGAATCGCGCGATAGCCATTGATCAGTTCGGGCAGATGCTCGCCGACCAGCTTGCGCACCTCATAGGCAGCAGCATCACCCTCATTGAGCTTGTTCAGTTGCGGCGAGAGCATGTCCAGCTGGACGCCGATGCCGTTTACGATCTGAACCGCCGGCGCTGGCAGAGCCAGCCGCTGATTTTCCAGCCAGATTTCGGTCTTGCCGGCCAGCGATTTCAGATCCGACGTCATGATCGTCTCCGGCGTCGGTATTTTCATCTGCGGAAATTTCATCGAGGCCCAGATTCCGCCCGCAATCAAACCGGCAGAAATCATCACACCCCAGAAACCGATACCGCTCAATATGCCGCCGACGATGCTGGCGCCGACCAGCACGCCCACGGTCCACAAAGCGGCGCGGCCCAGTTTCTTGAAGAAATGGCCCTGCTTCAGCTTATGCGAGCGATTGCCGATCGAGCGTCGGAATTGGGAGTCGCGAAGAGCCCGAGCCGCGCTATCAAAGATTTGCTGATTGGATTCGGGCACTCAGCTCTAGACCTCCAGCGCCGATAAGGGGTTTTCGGTAGGCGCTTCCAGCTTCGCCTTTGCCTGCCCTTCGGATCGCGCAATATAGCCTTTCGACTTCTCGATTTCACCGGACAGCGAATTTACTGTCGCTTTCATATTTTCCAGTGCTTTCAGCTTGAACGTATCGATATTGTCCATTGTGTCATAGACATTCTGGAACGCGCGTTGCAGCGTTTCGAGCGGAATGGTCGACGAGGCGGCCTGTTCGTGAATCTGGCCGGTCTGGTTTTTCAGCATCTCGCTGGTGCTGTCTATCACGCCCGCCGTGGCGGTGTTAAGCGCGGTGATCTGGTCAAGGACCAGCTTTTGATTGGTCAGCGCCTGGGCCACGGTAACGCCGGTGCGCAGAGCGCCCACGGTCGTTGTACTCGCCCGGTCGACACCCTTGACCAGTTCGATATTATTGCGCTTCACCAGATCAAGCGCGAGATAGCCCTGCACCGTCACCGCCATCTGGGTGAGCAGATCCTGCGTGCGTTGCCGGACATAGAAAAGCGCGCTTTCGCGGATCGCCTTGGCCTTGGCCGGATCGGTTGCGTCCAGTTCGGTCGCCTTGTCTTCCAGCCGTTGGTCCATGACCTTGGAGACGTGGATCATCTGCTCCAGCCGGCCCATTGCCGCCCAGAGATTCTT
>JABMNS010000341.1 GCA_013204445.1 Sphingomonadales bacterium | reverse complement strand
CCAAGGCACTCAGAAAACTCAAACACCCGAGCCGTAGTCGCAAAATGCGGAGTTTCCTGGATCAATAATCTCGCGGCTGCGAACCTGATTGCCATGGTTTGTAAATCCCTAACAGCGGGTAAACCTGCTCTTTAGGTATCGCCTGTATGCTTGAAGGTAGACGAAAATGTTCAATGCATTTTCGCAACCATTTTCGGGATATCGGAAACGCGATGCTAGTACAAAATGCACAATCGGCGATTCATCCAGGTTTCGCTAGACACGTCGGCGCACATGGCAGCGATACGGTGCCCTATGTCCGGCTTATCGCCGAAGATTTTTCGATCCTATCTGGTGCAGATATCGCGGACATCGCCCATTTCATGTGCGTTTTGTATGGACCCCATCCTGGCGTAATCGATCATGCCGCGACCAAAACCGTAGATGATGCAGCCCGGGAATGGTTGATTGAGGCGACTGATGGCTTTGCTGCTGAACGCGCTTTTCTAACCAAGTTGACCGTGGCTGCAGGACCGATTTCAGGCGTTAGCGTAGACGACCAGAGCAACACCGCCGTGCATGGTCAACGCAAGGCCCTGGAGATGCTGTCCCAGTCCGATCGCAGCGGATGCGCCATTGGTGCAGCCATAGCATTGATTGCAGATTGGCATTTCATCAGAAACATTCTGGAACGGATCGCCTTGCGTGTCGGCGTTGAAGCCCGCTCGTCCATTCTGCCAAGTATCGATAAAACTTCTGTCCTCAACAGCCGTCTAGCGGAAACTCCCGCTTTGGAACGGGCGTTGAATTTTGGAGCGGAACAGCTGCTCAACCAGCATCGCGGTCTCTGGCAACTCCTGGAAGCTCGCCGAAATATGCGCCTTTCTCGTTAAATTCTCCGTTAGGCCCCGCGGAACTTAACTAAATGATTAACTTGCCTAGAATGCTAGCTTTCCCTATCGCCTGTGCTTTGACTTTCATGGCAAGGAATAGGAAATTATGCGTTTTGACGGTACCAAGGACTACGTTGCAACCGATGATCTGAAGGTTGCTGTCAACGCCGCCATGACCCTCCGGCGCCCTCTCCTCGTCAAAGGCGAACCCGGCACGGGCAAAACGGTTCTGGCCTATGAAATTGCCAAAGCGATGGGCACTCCGCTGATCGAGTGGAACGTTAAATCAACCACCAAAGCACATCAGGGCCTTTATGAATATGATGCGGTGGCGCGTCTTCGTGACGGGCAATTGGGCGATGAACGCGTGCACGATATCTCCAATTACATCCGCAAGGGAAAGCTATGGGAGGCATTCACCGCTCCCGAACTGCCAGTGCTGCTGATTGACGAGATCGACAAAGCAGACATTGAGTTTCCAAACGACCTTCTGCAAGAACTCGACCGCATGGAGTTTCATGTCTACGAGACGAAAGAGACGATCAAGGCGGTCGAACGGCCAATCGTGATTATTACCTCGAATAATGAGAAGGAACTGCCCGACGCCTTCCTGCGCCGTTGTTTCTTTCACTATATCAAATTTCCTGACCGGCAGACTATGCAGGAAATCATCAACGTCCATTTTCCCGATATTCAGGGCATCCTTGTTAAAAAGGCAATGGACATCTTCTACGATGTCCGAGACGTCCCGGGACTCAAGAAGAAACCCAGCACTAGCGAATTGCTCGACTGGCTGAAATTGATTCTCAACGAGGATATGCCGCTCGAAGTGTTGCAGTCGAAAGACTCTACCAAGGCGATCCCGCCATTACACGGTGCGCTGCTCAAGAATGAGCAAGACGTGATGCTGTTCGAACGCCTCGCCTTCATGGCGAAACGCGAAGCGCGCTAAGCAGAGGCACAGACGATGTTCTTTAACTTCATGGACGAACTCAGGGCCGCTGGTATTACAGCGTCACTCAAGGAACATTTGGTTCTGCTCGAGGCGCTCCAAAAGGAGGTTATCCGGCGGAGTCCGGAGGAATTTTATTATCTCTCCCGCGCCACTTTTGTGAAAGATGAAGGCCTTCTGGATCGATTTGATCAGGTTTTTTCAAAAGTCTTTAAAGGCATAGAAACCTCCTACGGGACGCAGGAAGAAGAAATTCCTCTCGACTGGCTGAAAGCGGTCGCGGAGAAATATCTGTCCAAAGAGGAAATGGAGAAAATCAATTCTCTCGGTACTTGGGATGAGATTATGGAGACGCTGAAAGAGCGTCTCGAAGAACAGCAAAAACGGCATGAAGGTGGCAGCAAATGGATCGGCACCGGCGGCACCTCGCCTTACGGCAATTCCGGCTATAATCCCGAAGGAGTCCGGATTGGCGGTGAAGGCGGTCAGAAAAAGGCGGTCAAGGTCTGGGACAAGCGCGAGTTTCAAAATCTCGACAACAGCAAGATGCTGGGAACGCGCAATATCAAGGTTGCGCTCCGGCGCCTGCGCAAATTTGCTCGCGAAGGCGCAGCCGATGAGCTGGATATTGACCGGACGATCAATGGCACAGCAAAAAAGGGCTGGCTTGATATCCACATGCGGGCCGAACGGCACAATGCGGTAAAATTGCTACTGTTTCTGGATGTTGGCGGCTCGATGGATCCGTTCATCAAACTCTGCGAAGAACTGTTCAGCGCGGCAACCACCGAGTTCAAGAATCTCGAATTTTTCTATTTCCACAACTGCCCATACGAAGGCCTGTGGAAGGATAATCGTCGCCGCTTTTCCGAGCGCACCAATACCTGGGATGTGCTCCACAAATATGGCCATGACTATAAGCTGATCTTCGTCGGGGACGCGTCAATGAGTCCCTATGAAATCACTCATCCGGGCGGTTCGGTCGAACATTTCAATGAGGAAGCCGGGGTGACGTGGATGCACCGACTGACCAACACCTATCCCGCTGCGGCCTGGCTCAATCCGGTACCGGAAAAACAATGGGGCTATTCACAAAGCGTCAAAATCATGCGCGAACTGATGAATGACCGGATGTACCCGCTGACGGTCGACGGCCTGAGTGATGCGATGAAGCAATTGACCCGCAAACAGGGCTAGGCCTCAGCCTTCGACCGCCAACAAGGTTGTGCCTTCATATTTATCGGCTGCCGGTTCGAAGATTTCGCACATTTCGAAATGCAGGTCTTCCACACGAACGTCTTTCAGGCCGGAAAGCTTGAACGTTCCGATCTTGATTTGCTTCGGCGGTTGACCGTCTTTTTCAAGTGGCACGGCATCGACATACATCTCATCATGTCGGGTATAGAGAATATGCGGCGCCAGCTTGAAAATCGTATTGTTATAGGTTGCGGCCACACATTTTTTTAGTGCGACGCCTTCAAAAATTTCTTTGCTCGGTAACATGTATACAAATTATCAGATTTGACACCAATTGCAATAAGTATGTTGCAGTGCAGCATATCAATAGAGGAGATGGTCTCTCAGCATCTGGCCCCACGCCTGCTCGCCTGCCGCTGCTATCGCCTCCAGATCATTCGCGTTCGAAGATGAATTCTCAATCCACTCCCGCAAGACCGGTCCACCGTTGATCACATCGAAAGCCAATCTGCCCTCTTCATATTCATAGGGAAAATCCCGCCACAGTTCATATTCGGGATAGAGTGTTCCGATGGCTTTCAGTCCCAGGGCCTGAAGCCGCCAGGGCCGAAAAGATGCGTGATCATAAGATGGACCCTCAGCATGAATCTGCAAACCGTTGCACAATTGGCCCTGATGTTTGTGAAAAGTTGGTTCGAACCAGATTTCTCTCAGCACGCAGCCGTTCAGCCATTGCGGCGCCGTTCGCTGCATTTCCGCAATGACCGCTCGCGCATCAATATCCGGCGCACCAAATAGCTCCAAGGGTCGGGTGGTCCCGCGCCCTTCGGAAAGCGTGGTCCCTTCCAAAATCACAGTTCCTGCATAGGCACGCGCCATATTGATATTGGGTGCGTTAGGACTGGGATTTATCCAGATGCGATCTTCCGGCCAACCAAAACCGGGGCCTTCCGGCTGCCATCCCTGCATCGGGATGACCTTGTAATCTACATTCAGGTCAAAATGGCTGATCAGCCAACGCCCCATTTCCCCCATGGTCAGCCCATGCCTCATCGGCATCGGAGCCGCGCCAACGAAACTTTCCCATCCTTCTTCGAGGAGCGTACCCTCGATCGGCCTGCCCGCTGGATTGGGTCGGTCCAGCACCCAGACCGACTTGCCATGCTCAGCAGCGGCTTCCAGCATATATCGCAATGTCGTGATGAATGTGTAGATTCGGCAACCCAGATCCTGAAGATCTATCAAGATGACGTCGAATGTTTCCATCGATTGAGCCGTCGGCCGTCGGACTTCGCCATAGAGGCTGAAAACCGGAATATTGTGAACCGGGTCAAGATAGTCCGCAGTTTCGATCATATTGTCCTGCTTGTCGCCGCGCAGACCATGTTGGGGACCAAATGCAGCGGTCAGGTTGATGTCATCAAGGGCTGACAACGCATCCAGACTGTGCACAAGATCGCGCGTCACCGAAGCTGGGTGCGCAAGCAACGCGACCCGTTTTCCCGCCAATGGCCTGCGCAGATCCGCATCTTCCATGAGCCTATCTATTCCAAATTTCATCAACGTCCTGCTGCCTCCATTTTAAACACAAAACAATCTCGATGGTGGAAATCGGGGCTATCTGCGGGATGCCGTAAAGCCCAGAGAGATTTCTTTCCATTTCGCATTTCGATGACCGCAGACAGGCCCGCATCAAGTTCGTCGTGCATCCAGATATCCGGTAATCTAATGGTCACTTCAATAGCCATATGTGTGTCACTGAAATCCATAAATATTTCAGGTGAATGAGCCAGTGCAACCTGATCCATTCCGTCGCGATAGCTATGGAAGCTATACGCCGCCCAGTTACCCGATGGAGAAAAGTTAAATTCGCAGTAGCGCTGTTTTCCTTTTTCGCTGAGAAATAATTCGAAGCAAGTATTTTGCCACAAATTATCCATGCGCTGGGACTGGCCCAGATTGTCTGGCAGTTTGACTTCTTCAACATTCCCAACTGCATGATATCTCAGCCATATGGTTCCAGCTTTGGTCATCGACCATTCGACCGTGATTTGCTCGATGGCAGATACCGGAGTTAATGGATGGCATTGCAAGTTCAAACGCATATTGCGACTTTCGTTGTCCCCATGTAACGGACCAATCCATGACCAATTATCAATCTGATCTCCTGCGTCTACTGAATGATCGCGGCTATATCCACCAGTTAACCGATGCTGACACATTGGATTCTCTTGCCACGAAAAGCATTATTCCCGGCTATATCGGATTTGATGCTACCGCCGATTCGCTCCACGTCGGCAATCTCGTGTCGATCATGTTGCTTCGCCGTCTGCAGCAGGCCGGACATAAGCCGATCGTTGTGATGGGCGGCGGCACGACCAAGGTTGGCGACCCTTCCGGCAAGGATGAAGTCCGTAAATTGCTCGATGATGAGCGGATCGAGGCCAATATTGCATCCATTCGAACCTGTTTTGAACGCTTTCTAACCTTTGGCGACGGCCCAACCGATGCCATACTTGTCAACAATGCCGAGTGGCTGGACAAGCTGGAATACATACCCTTTTTGCGGGAGGTCGGGCAGCATTTCACGATCAACCGAATGCTGACCTTTGACTCGGTCAAGCTGAGGCTGGAACGAGAACAACCGCTGACCTTTCTTGAATTCAACTATATGATTCTTCAAGCTTATGACTTTCTGGAATTGTCGCGCCAATATGGTTGCGCATTGCAGCTAGGTGGTTCTGATCAATGGGGTAATATCGTCAATGGCATCGAACTCGGCCGGCGTATCGACGGCGCAGAGCTGTTCGGCATAACGACACCGCTGATCACGAAATCCGATGGCGCAAAAATGGGCAAATCGGTCGATGGCGCCATCTGGTTGAACGCCGATCGACTAAGCCCATATGATTATTGGCAGTTTTGGCGAAACACCGATGACCGGGATGTTGGCAAATTCATGTGCTTGTTCACCGATCTGGATTTGAATGAAATTACTCGTCTGGAATCGATGCAGGGATCTGAGATCAACGAGGCCAAAAAGATTCTAGCGAATGCTGCGACGCGCTTAGCCCATGGCGAGAAAGCGGCAAAAGAGGCTGCGGATACCGCCCAGAAAACTTTTGAGCAAGGCGGTGCCGGGGGTGAATTGCCGGTCTATTTGGTTGGCTCGGAAGATATATCCATAATCGACGCCTTGGTTGGCATCGGTTTTTGTGCATCCAAT
Source organism: Sphingomonadales bacterium (assembly GCA_013204445.1). Classification (GTDB taxonomy): domain Bacteria; phylum Pseudomonadota; class Alphaproteobacteria; order Sphingomonadales; family Sphingomonadaceae; genus Parasphingorhabdus. The sequence continues at coordinate 2,641 of JABMNS010000341.1, read as the reverse complement.
GGGGAAGCAAAACGACTTGTCGCCGGCGGTGGCGCCCGTGTGGATGATGAACCCATAAAGGCCCCAGGGCATATGATTCCCATTACCGATTTGGATGTAAAAATTTCGGCAGGAAAAAAGAAGCACGGCTTGCTCCGCAAATCCTGAAACCTTCTTGAGGCCTGTCGTTTACCAACATTTACTTTTTATTCTTGATCATTGGCTATTGTCGCGATGAACCATTTTACGGAGTTCGTGGGACATGAGGAGTGCATCGCCTGAGACATCGCCAGATTTGCGACGTGCGACGCGTTTTCCGGTCGATTTTGAAACCATTTGCGAATTTCATCCTCATCAGGAAATCCGGGTACGCATTTCCAATATTTCCGCAAATGGCATGATGCTGGCCGATCCGATCGACATGGTAAAGGGCGATCGGTTGGTTGTTCGCTTGCCAATTGTCGGGCGCATCGAAGCCTATCTTGTATGGTCCCATCAGGAACGCCAAGGCTTCAAATTCGAGCGTGTGATTCGAGAGCCAGATTTCGTGGCAATGCTGTACAAGATCAATAGTCTCTAAACGCTATCCGCTCCGCAACAGACTAACACCCCAATCACGCTCGAACAGGTAAAGCGCTATCCTCGCTGCCTGCCCTCTTTCGCTCGCCAACCCACCATCCCGGTCGAGCAACAATCGGGCATCATCGGTGGCCGCCCCGATAAGCTCGTTAACCTGCGCTGGCGTGGCGACACGAAAGCCCGCGTCGCCAGATTGCCGCGTACCCAATAATTCGCCTGCCCCGCGCAAACGAAGGTCTTCTTCCGCAATCCGGAAACCATCATTTGTCTCGCGCATTAGTGTGAGTCGGGCGCGAGCCGTTTCACTTAACGTTTCGCCGCGAATCAACAAGCAGTTGGATTTGACACTCCCCCGGCCTACTCGCCCCCGGAGCTGATGCAATTGGGCCAGACCGAAACGATCCGCAGCTTCAATGATCATCAGGCTGGCGTTTGGTACATCCACACCGACTTCTATAACCGTGGTGGCGACAAGGACCTTGATTTCGTCGCGCTGAAAACGACTCATAACGAGGTCTTTTTCAGGCCCCTTCATCCGACCATGCACCAAACCCACCTGGTCACCAAATCGAGCTTTCAGGCGGGCAGCCCGGTCTTCCGCCGCCGCGAGATCGCTTTTTTCGCTTTCTTCGATCAAGGGACAAACCCAGTAAGCTTGGCCGCCTGCAGCTATATGCCGGGCCAGGCCATCAACCACGTCCGGCAAACGTCCATCAGAAATCACGCTGGTATTGATGGCTTGCCGCCCCGGAGGGAGCTCATCAATACGCGAGACATCCATTTCACCATATTGACTGAGCGTCAGTGTTCGCGGAATGGGTGTAGCGGTCATGGCCAGCAAATGCGGCGTCCGTTCGGCCTTTTGGGTGAGCAGGAGACGTTGGGAAACTCCGAATTTATGCTGCTCGTCAATGATCGCAAGGGCGAGGTTCTTATATTGGACGTGCTCCTGAAAAATCGCGTGGGTTCCGATCAATATATTGATTGACCCATCCATCAGCCCCATTAGGGTCGCTTCTCGCACCTTGCCTTTGTCGCGCCCGGTCAATATCGCAAGACTAACAGGAAGGCCCGTCAGCAATTTCTGCAGACTTTCAAAATGCTGACGCGCCAAAATTTCGGTCGGCGCTAGAAAGGCACCCTGATATCCTGCTTCAACCGCCGATAGCAAAGCCATCAAAGCTACCAGAGTCTTCCCCGAGCCGACATCACCCTGAAGCAACCGCAGCATCGGAGCGCTTTGTGCGAGATCGCCTTCTATCTCGGCAATACAGCGCTTCTGGGCATTGGTTAGTTCAAACGGCAACTCCATCTGGTCGCGAAGCCTGCCGTCACCTCGAATGGAAATCCCCTTCTTGCTTCGGTTGCTGGCGCGCACCAGCATGAAGGCCAACTGATTGGCAAAAACCTCATCATAGGCGAGCCTGTCGCTGGCATCCTCACTTTCGGTGCAGTGGAGCGCCAGAATACTGTCCTTCCAGCTTTTCCAGCTTTTCGCAGCAAGTTGGCTTGGCTCGACCCATTCCGACAGTGATGGAGCAAGCTCCAATGCTTGCTCGATCAATTGCCGCATGCGCAAATTGCTAAGCCCGTCGGCCAAAGGATAAATGGGTTCAAATAGCGCGATAGCCTCGGCCTTCCCCGGTTCGAGCACCTGATCGGGGTGGACGATCTGGAGTTCGTCACCGTAACGCTCGAGTTTGCCGGAAATAATTTTTGGCTCCCCGAGAGGCAGTAATTTCTTGGGCCAGCCCGGATTGCGCCCGAAAAAGGTCAGGCTGATATAATTTCCCGCCTTGTCCGTTGCATTAACCCGCAGGGGACTGCGCGGTCCGCCGGTGCGATAGTCAACCGGAGTCACCTCAACGATAATCGTCTCGCCAACATTGATTTCATCCAGCTCATCGACGCGTTTTCGGTGCATCCAATAACTGGGTTGATGATACAGCAAATCCTTGACCCGAGTCAGCCGCAGCTTTTCTAGTGGCTTGGCCAGCACCTTGCCGACGCCCTTGAGCGACTGGGTTTCGCCAAATAATGGATTGAGTATCTCGGGCCGCATGTCTATCCGCCTTTATACCCT
>JABMNS010000340.1 GCA_013204445.1 Sphingomonadales bacterium | reverse complement strand
TAGCTCCGTAATCGAATGCGGCGCCAGATTGCGTCGCTCTTTTTATTTCAGCTTCTGACTTAAGGAATGCACCATGGCGAAACCAGCTAATGTAAAGATCAAACTCGTCAGCACGGCGGATACCGGATTTTTCTATGTAACCCGCAAAAACCCTCGCAATCTCACCGAAAAAATGGTGCAGCGCAAGTATGATCCGGTTGTCCGCAAGCATGTCGAGTTCAAAGAAGCCAAAATCAAATAAGTAGCTTTTGACTATAGCTTTAGCGGTACAGAACTTTCTGCACCGATTCGATGAATTTCGCGACCGATATCGGCTTTGAAACATAAGCCTCTGCGCCGGCACTCAATATCCGGTCTTCATCACCCTTGCCGGCATAAGCGGTCACGGCCATGATCGGAATGATCTTGAGTTGGCTGTCTTTCTTGATCTGCTCGATCAGTTCCAGACCGCTAACATGGGGGAGCTGGATATCCATCACGATCAGATTCGGCACGAAGCTGCGCGCCTTTTCGAGCACTTCTCGACCATCACTGACCGGCTCGACCACAAAGTCATGGGCCCGCAACAGGTCGCAGAATAGCTTGAGGTTCAATTCATTGTCCTCGACCACCAACACTCTTTTTGCCACGATCGGATTTGCCCTTTCAAACTTGCTGCCGACCCATTAGGCGAAAGCGGCAATGGAAACAAATCCCAATCTCGGGCCGGATACCGAAATCATCGCCTTGCAGGCACTCGGCTGGGTTCTGCAGGATCAGGACCGGGCAGAGCGTCTACTCGCTCTGACCGGGCTGGATCCGCGCGAACTGAGGTCCGGCCTCGAAGATCCGACGATGCTGGCATCCCTTCTAGGCTTTCTCGCCAATCACGAACCCGATCTTGTCGCCTGTGCAGAGGCCATCGGCGTCGCCCCCACCAAACTCGCTGCCGCAGCGCAGCATCTTAACGCTCCCGGAGATTTTCATGAATAGAAAGCCGCTTCTGATCAGCGACTGCGACGAAGTTTTGCTGCATATGGTGGTGCCCTTCCAGCAATGGCTGGATAGCGACAAACACATCCATTTCGATCTCGAAAATGGTAGCGATTTTGCAAATGCACTGCGCCACAAACATGATGGCACCCAGGTTCTGCCCGAGCAAATCTGGCCGATGCTGAAGGAATTTTTTGACACCGAAATGCACCGGCAGGGAGCTATCGAGGGCGCAGTAGAGTCTATCAACAAGCTCGGTGAGATTGCTGATGTCGTGATATTAACCAATCTATTGGATGATCGCCGTGAAGCTCGCGCGGAACAGCTCAAAGCTGTTGGCATCGATTTCCCCGTTTATACCAATCAGGGCGGCAAGGGCGAGCTGCTGAATAGCATCATTGCGGAATTTGAGCCTATCGTCACCGTCTTTGTCGATGATCTGGGTCATCAGCATGGCAGTGTCGCCAAACATGCCCCCGATGTGTGGCGGCTGCAGATGGTTGGGGAACCGATCATGGCGAAACATATCCAGACGAATCTTGCTGCCCACGCCCGCATCGACATGTGGGGCGACGCGATAGCCTGGATATCCGAAAAGTTTGACAATGCCGAACCGGCTCCGGCGATGGACTTGCCTTCGCAAGAGCTTGACCCTGCCAATCATGCGTGAGAGTTTGCCCTATGACTGACAATATTGAAAAAGCCCTGGCAGCCAAGGGCATTGACTTGCCTGCTGCCGCTGCTCCCGTTGCCTCTTATGTCCCTGCCGTTGAAGTGAATGGATTGCTCCACATCAGCGGCCAGGTGTCGATGCAAGACGGCCAGTTGATCACCGGACGGCTGGGGCACAATATGTCGCTGGCAGAAGGGCAACAGGCCGCCAAGGCCTGTGCGCTGATGATCGCGGCGCAAATCAAGAAAGCAGCTGGATCGCTCGACCGTGTCGACCGCATCATCAAACTGGGCGTCTTCGTCAACAGCACCGCCGACTTTACCGACCATCCCAAAGTCGCCAACGGCTGCTCCGACATGATGGAGGTGATTTTTGGGGCCGCCGGACTGCACGCCCGAAGCGCCGTCGGGGTAGCATCGCTGCCACTCGGTGTTGCGGTCGAGGTCGACGCCATCATTGCCTGGAAACCCGAGTGATCGGAACGCTGCTCGACAATGCACTAGCGCCGGTTCCGGCACCCGGCCGTGTGGCATTTCTAAAAGGCCAGCCCTATGCTCATCGCGGGCTGCATGGCAATGGCGTGCTGGAAAATAGTCCCGCCGCCTTTGAGGCAGCGATCAAGCTGGGTCACGGGATTGAGTGCGATGTCCAAGCGGCAGAAGATGGTCGCGCCTTTGTCTTTCATGATTATGAACTGGGCCGGTTGACCGATCGAACGGGCCCAATCGGAAAAATGCGATCAAAAGATATTGACCAGGTCCAGCTGAACGGCGGCCATGGCAAGATTCCGCGTTTGCGCGAAACTCTGACTCAGGTGGCCGGTCGGGTGCCGATCCTGATAGAAATCAAATCGCATAACATGCGGATTGGCCCGCTGTGCCTGTCGGTGCGCAGGGCTCTGGAAGGATATGGTGGCCATGGTGCGGTAATGTCCTTCAACCCGCTGGTCGGTATCTGGTTCCGCAAGAATGCCAAACATATAGTCCGCGGACTGGTGGTGACAGAAGAGGATAGCAAGAATTGGCGCGGACGGATCGCCCGCCACCGCAATCTATGGACGGCACAGCCCGATTTTCTGGCCTATGATATTCGCGATCTGCCGTCCCGCTTCGCGGCGGCCCAGCGCGCGCGCGGCCTGCCCATCGTTACCTGGACTGTCCGTTCCGCTGAACAGGAAAAAACCGTCTTCCTATATGCAGACGAACCGGTTTATGAGCTACCGGAGACCTGATAGCGATGTCCGTTTCTTCCGCAGCCCCAACCGGGATTCTCGCCCGCGTTGCCGATGATATCGCCAGCCTGCCCGCAGACCAATGGGATGCTTGTGCAGGTCCGGCCAATCCGTTTGTCTCCCATGGCTTTCTTTCGGCGATGGAGGAATCGGGGAGTGTCGGCCCCGGCACCGGCTGGAAATCCCTGCCGATCATTATAGAGGATAAAGCCGGAAAAATTGCCGCATGCTTGCCCAGCTATCTCAAATCGCACAGCCAGGGCGAATATATTTTCGATCAGCAATGGGCGCATGCATATGAAAATGCCGGCGGCCAATATTATCCCAAAATCCAGATAGCCGCGCCCTTTTCTCCTGTGCCCGGTCCCCGCCTGCTGTTGCGCGACGCATCCCTGGCTGTGCCCTTGCTGCGCGCAGCAGAGCAACTAGCGGAAAATAACGGTGTTTCATCGGTACATGCGACATTTATCAGCGAAGACCAACTCGACCATTTTCGTGAAGCCGGCTGGATGATTCGCACCGACAGCCAGTTTCACTGGCGCAATGATGGCTATGAAAGCTTCGATGACTTTCTCTCCGCATTATCTTCCCGGAAACGCAAGGCGGTCCGCCGGGAACGGTCCAAGGCCCAGGAAGCGGTGGATATTATCCACCTTTCAGGAGATGACATTCAACCGCATCATTGGGACAGTTTCTGGGAATTTTACCAGGATACCGGAATGCGCAAATGGGGACAACCCTATCTGACCCGCAGCGCCTTTGATCTGTTGCAGCAGAAAATGGCGAACAAACTGCTGCTGATATTTGCGATGCAGGACGGCGCCCCGGTGGCGGGCGCGCTCAATATCATTGGCACGGAGACCCTTTACGGCCGCTATTGGGGATGCACACACAATATCCCGTTCCTGCATTTCGAGATTTGCTATTATCAAGCGATTGACGCCGCCATAGCGCGCGGATTGAAGACGGTAGAGGCTGGCGCCCAAGGAAGCCACAAACTGGCGCGGGGCTATCAACCGGTACCGACCTGGTCAGCCCATTATATTGTCGATCCGGGATTTCGCCAGGCAATCGCTCATTATCTTGATCGCGAGCGACAGGCGGTTGCTGCCGATATTGAATTTTTGGCCGACATGGGGCCGTTTAAAAAATCGGTTTAGGCTTATGCTGCGCGGCGCCCAGTTTCCTGCAGCCAATTGCGCGCTTCCCGCTGGGCTTCGGCAATTTCGCGAGCCGTCATTTCAAGCGAGATTTCTGCGCGGCAGGTCTTGCTCTCGTCATGGCCAGACAAGGCCGCCAGATTAAACCATTTATGCGCTTCGATCAAATCGACCCCGACGCCATCCGATCCGGTAGAATAGATCACACCCAGATCAAAATATGCATTGCTACTGC
>JABMNS010000339.1 GCA_013204445.1 Sphingomonadales bacterium | reverse complement strand
GCCCTCGATATGCTCGACATCGGGCTTCTGCATCATCTCCAGAAACTGCCGCGCATAGGTGCTGAGGCTCTCAACATAGCGCCGCTGCCCCTCGGCATAGATGGTGTCGAAGGCGAGCGAGGATTTGCCGGAGCCGGAAAGGCCGGTAATCACGATCAATTTCTCGCGCGGAAGCTCTATATCGACGCCCTTGAGATTATGCTCGCGGGCGCCTTTTACTTTAATGTGGGTCAAACTCATGCGCGTGCTTTGCCGAAGATGCCAGAGAGAGTCCAGCGGGTCGAAAGGACAGGGTGATCCCCGCTATATGTTCGATGTTTGTTCTTTTTGCAAGTCCGGAATCGGCAACGCATCGGCAAACGCAAAGTAGTGAAAGATTATTTTGCTATTTTATTATTCGTTGTGACCGTTTTTTTAAAAAGCTCCCGATAATTCTCAAAAAACCGAACCATCTCGGGCGACCTCTTGCTCTTCATGTCGGAGAAGAATTTGCGGTTCCAGCCCTTTGCGGTGCCGAGGTGGATCATCGCGTAGACATAAGCGAGTAACCCAGCAGAGAACGCGAACGCCGCTCCCATCCCCGCCGCCGCCCATATGCCCGCCGCGATCAATGGATAGGCTAGCACCGGGAAGCTGATCGCCTTGCGATAATTGAAAATCGCCTTGCTCTCGCTGGTCGGCAAACCGAATTTTCCGACCAGAGTGGAAGTGAACGGCAGGCGGTTGTGGATTATCGCCGCCGGGATTTTGAGCCACCAGGGGACGGGCGCGAGCAGAATTGTGCCGAGCGCGAGTAGCTCGAAAAACGGATAGCGGATGACCAGCAGCGCCAGCACTTTATAGTCATGATATTGTTTCGCAATATGGTCGATCAGCTCGCCGACGCCCTCGACCGCATAGCGGCCGGTCTCGCGGAAGCGGAACACATTGTTGGGGAACATATAATATTTCATCAGCCCCTTAATGCCTGGTGTATCGCTGCGCTTCGGCCGGATCTCGAGCAGCTTGGCAACTTCATCGGTATAGGTGCCATACCAGACCAGATGGTCCGTCTTTTTCGCTGGCCTGTTGGCATAATAGGCCGCGTTATAGTCGCTAATCCGCTGGTCGATATTGCCGTTGATGCTCTCGCGAAATTCCGGTTCGCTGATCATCCGGTGGACCAGCAGGCATTGCATCTCGCTGATATTGTTGAGCCCGCCGGTGAAGGGCCGGGTGAAGCCGAGGGTGTAGATATTGTCGAGCTTGGGTGAAACGACGCCCATATATTGCTCGCGGGTTTTGTAAGTGAACGCTGCGGGTTCACCATCGCCATATACCCGAATTTCTGGAATCGCCGGTTCTTCCTGATCGCCGTCGATGATCATATCGAAGGAAGTGCTTTCGCCATCTTCGCTGATCAACTTCGCCTCCTGATCGATTGTGGCGACCGACTTGTCCCACAGCTTCACATGGCCATGTTCGAGGAAAAAGGGCAGGTCGTTGATCAGATAGCCGTTGCTGATCTTTTGCTCGAGCGTTGCTTCGCAATAGAGCTTGTAGACATCGATAGGCCAATATTTGATCGCGATATGGCCATTTTCGACCGGCGCTTTTGCCTTGAAGAAACCGCGGATGTCCGTGTGCGGCCGGATCGATTTGGGATGGCGGACGCCAAGGCTGTTGCGATCAAATATCTTTGCAAAGCCATGATGGATCAGGCCATGGATATAGCCACCGTCGATAAAGGCGCGATAGCTCCATTTGCTGATTTCGGAGAAATTGTGACATTCCAGCTGATCCAGCGGCACGAAGCGCGGGCCGTCGTCAAATGGCGAGAAGGTCGCGAACATCTTGTCGAGCATGATGAAGCCATTGGTGACCAGATGCACCTTGGCGCCATAGGCGACCAGCTTGGCGATCAGCAGGTTCGAACTATCGCCGGTGGAGGTGATCACAACGCTCTTGCCGGCATAGCTGTGGTCGATCTTGATCTGCTTGAGATTGGCATTCATTTTCCGCCGGAAGGCGGTGGCGATGACGACATGGCCCGCGCGAAACTGTTCACCGGTCTCGAGATGGACAATGCTGTGATCGAAATGATTGTCGATACTGCCGACGCGGCCATGATGAATGCGGTCGGCATAGCGTAAGGCATATTTCTTGTGGATTGCGTAAAATTCTCTGGCGGTCGGAAAGCCATCGGTAAAATCCTCGCCTTGCTCCTTGAGCATCTCGACCAGCTCGAACGAATAGACGCTGCTCTGTAGTGAACTGACTAGATCGAAATCCATCGCATCGGCCGCTTCCAGCTGCTGCCAGATTGAAGCCATTTCCGACACCATAAGCCAGCTGGTGCCGCTGGTATCCAGTTCGCGGACCAGCGGCATAGCCGAAAAGCCGCCGCCGACGATCAGGACATCAATTTCCCGTACTTGCACCATAGTCGCCCCTGTTGCGGTCCGCCGCTCCGCCCTTTGGTAACCGGTCAGGGCTACAAAACCAATGGTCTTTTGGGGGGACTTGTGACCGGCGATTTAGCGGACGTTCGGGTAAGTGCACGAAATGCAACGAAATCGACTTTTTTATCGACGACCAATTGCCTTTGGCCGAACGGAAACCGGAGCGCGGCGGGCCAAGCTGCTATTCGGCAGATAGCTGAATAAAGATCCTGAATAGCATATAACTATCGGGACGCATCGAAGCTCGAACATGGGTGGTGGTGTCAGGATGCAGATTCGCAAAATCCTGGCCCGGGATATATTGCCTACCGCATGGGCAAGCTCCGATTCCCGAGAAATCCAATATTGCTCGTCTGGAATGTAAGAAAGTGACGGCCTGGACCGGGTTGATTGATTTCTCTACTCGGCTATCAAATCCCTGACAAAACCGATCAGACCAGTTTGCCGTGAACGCCGCATGCGTTCGGTTGCGAGAATCTGCTTAACCTTGGCAAAACAGGCATCGAGATCGTCGTTGATCAGGACATAGTCATAGCCGTCCCAATGGCTGATCTCGCTGGCGGCACGCTGCATCCGGCTCTTAATGATCTCGGGCGCATCGGTGTTGCGACTTTCCAGCCGGTTGCGCAATTCATCGAGCGAGGGCGGCAGGATGAAAACCCGCACGACATCTTGGCCGGCTCGCTGGTAGAGTTGCTGCGTGCCCTGCCAATCGATATCGAACAGCACATCCTGCCCGTCTTCCAGACTCTGATTTACCGGTGCGGCTGGCGTGCCGTAACGGTTGCCGAATACTGTAGCATATTCCAAGAAGCTGTTATCGGCGACCATTTCTTCAAACTCGTCACCACTGACGAACTTATAGTCTGTACCATGTTCCTCACCGGGTCGTTTTTTGCGCGTGGTGACGGAGACGGACATTGTGATCTCGTCATCGGCATCCAGCAACATTCGCGCAAGCGTCGACTTGCCCGCGCCTGAGGGAGATGACAGCACGAAGAGAAGGCCCCTGCGGTTCAACTCGCGGTGATCATTGT
>JABMNS010000338.1 GCA_013204445.1 Sphingomonadales bacterium | reverse complement strand
CCCTCGGGCCTGCCGCATATCGGCACATTCAACGAAGTCTTGCGCACCACCATGGTGCGCCATGCCTATGAAACGCTGACCGGCAATCCGACCCGGTTGATCGCGTTCAGTGATGATATGGACGGTTTTCGTAAGGTTCCGACCAATGTCCCCAATCAGGATATGCTGGCAGAACATCTTCACAAGCCGTTGACGCAAGTTCCGAATCCCTTCGAAACCGAGCACGAAAGCTTTGCTGCGCACAATAATGCGATGCTGCGCGAGTTTCTTGATCGCTTCGGTTTTGACTATGAATTTGTATCTTCGACCGAGAAATATCAGAGCGGCGCGTTTGACGAGACGCTGAAACTGGTGTTGGCGCGCAACCAGCAGATATTGGATATCATGTTGCCGACATTGGGCAAGGAACGGCAGGCGACCTATTCGCCGGTGCTGCCGATCAGTCCGAAAACCGGTCATGTTTTGCAAGTACCGGTGGAAGTGGTTGATGCCGAAGCCGGGATCGTGCGGTTCGAGGATCAGGGCGAGATGATCGAACATAATATCCTGTCCGGTGGCGCCAAGCTGCAGTGGAAAGTCGACTGGGCGATGCGCTGGACGGCGCTTGGTGTCGACTATGAAATGTATGGCAAGGACCTGACCGAGAGCGGTATCCAGTCGGGCAAGATTGCCAAGGTGCTGGGCACGCGCAAGCCCGAGGGCCTGATCTACGAAATGTTCCTCGACGAAAAAGGCGAGAAGATTTCCAAGTCCAAGGGCAATGGTCTCAGCCTCGACGAATGGCTGCGCTATGGCTCGGAAAACAGCCTTGCCTTCTATATTTTTCGCGAACCAAAATCGGCCAAGCAGCTCCATCTAGGTGTCATCCCGCGTGCGGTCGACGAATATTTCCAGTTCCGCGCCAGTTGGCACGAGCAAGAGCCGGACAAGCAACTCGGCAATCCGGTGCACCATGTCCATAATGGCAATGTCCCGAAAGATACGATTCCGGTGACTTTCGGCCTGCTACTCAATCTTGTCGGCGTGATGGGCGATGCTGATCGCGACCAGATCTGGGGCTATTTGCGCCAATATGCGCCGGATGCGACAGCTGAGCGTTATCCCGATCTCGACGAGCTGATCGGCAATGCTATGGCCTATCATAAGGATTTCATTGCCCCAACGCTGCACAGGCGCAAACCGGAAGGCGTTGAAGTGGCGGCACTGGAGCGGCTCGACCAGGAACTTGCCGGGCTGGCAGAACATGCCGCAGCCGAGGACATTCAGACGATAATCTATACGATTGGCAAGGAAGGTGGCTTCGACAATCTGCGCGACTGGTTCAAATCGCTATACGAGACTCTGCTTGGCTCGTCGCAGGGGCCACGGATGGGTAGCTTCATCGCTCTATACGGGGTGCAAAATACCCGCGCATTGATCGCTGACGCGCTGTCTTCGGAATGATCGATATTTTCACCACCGGTGGGACGATCGACAAGGTCTATTTCGATGCGCTGTCCGAATATCAGATCGGCGCAACGGCATTGCCCGATATCCTATCCGAGAATAACGTCTTTGTAGCGCACCGGGTGACGCAGTTGATGCGCAAGGACAGTCTCGAGCTGACTGCCGCAGACCGGGCCGCGATCCATGACGCAGTGGCGGCGAGCGATGCGGACAAGATCCTCGTGACCCATGGGACCGACACGATGGTGAAAACCGCGCGCGTGCTGTCCGACATTGCGGGCAAGACGATCGTGATTACGGGCGCAATGCAGCCGGCGACGCTGCGCAACAGCGATGCCGAGTTTAATGTTGGTTTTGCGCTGGCCGCAGCCCAGACGCTACCGCCCGGCGTGTATATTGCGATGAATGGCGAGGTTTTCGATCCGGCGACAACACAAAAAGACCGATCGGCGCATCGTTTCATCAGGGTTCAGGATTAGCTTGCGGACAGGGTGACATTGACGGAGGATTGAGATGGCAATGCGGACGGTCGAGCAACTGAGCGAGCAACTGCTCGACAAACCATTAGCCGCGCTATCCCGCGAGGAACGCGGCGTCTTGGAAGCGATCGTCACCCGCCAGATTGTCGCGGATGATGCCAGCACTCTGGCCGACGGGCAGGCCAGTTTCGGCGAACGGCTTTCGGACCGGGTCGCCTCGGTCGGTGGGTCCTGGGGTTTCATCATTGTCTTTGCGCTGGTCCTGTTCAGCTGGATGCTACTGAACTCGGAAGTGCTGACCCGGTTCGATGCCGCCTTTGATCCCTATCCTTTCATCTTTCTCAATCTGATATTGTCGACGCTGGCCGCGATCCAGGCGCCAATCATCATGATGAGCCAGAACCGGGGGGCGAACAAGGACCGGATTGCCGCGGCGCATGACTATGAGGTTAATCTGCGGGCGGAAATCGACATCATCCGCCTGCATGAGAAAATGGACCTGCTGATGCTCGAGAAGATCACCAGGCTTCAAGCCGACCTCAACGAAATTAAGGTAGCGGTGCAGCCTGCCGGTTGAATTTTTTGCCGGTCAGCAGTCCGAACAGCCAGTCGATCTTGCCCTGATTGACCCATCGGCTGGTCGCCGCCACCGTGCAGGTTGCGGCCCAGCTCAGGGCGAACCCGAGGATGAAGGCCAGCGGGATGGCGTAGAAAGAAGGCATGACCCCGTTTGCCCCGTTGACCGGATTTCACTAAACCCGCAATCAATCGCTATTGTATTCACTGGGTTCGGCCCATAGGTTTCAGTCATGAGAATAAACGCTGATTTTGATGAACCTTTGGTGATATTGGCCGAGGATATGGCATGGGTTGCTTCTCCCCTGCCCGGTGTCGAGCGCAAGATGCTCGACCGGATTGGCGATGAAGTGGCGCGGGCAACCTCGCTGGTGCGCTATGCGCCCGGCAGCTTTTTTGATCCGCATGTCCATGGCGGCGGTGAGGAGTTTCTGGTTGTCGAGGGCATATTTTCGGACGAGCATGGCGATTATCCGGCTGGCACCTATGTCCGCAATCCGATTGGCACAAGGCATAAGCCGCATAGCAAGGACGGGTGTATCATATTGGTGAAGCTGCATCAATTTGATCCGGCGGACATAGCGCATTTCTCGATACATATGGATGATTTGCTATTTGAAGATGGCGGCGCTCCCGGCGTCGAATTTGCTTGGCTGCACCGGTTCGAAGGCGAGCAGGTGAAGATGGTCCGCTGGGCTCCGGGCAGCCGCTATCCCAGGCATGTTCATGACGGTGGCAGCGAGACGTTCATTCTCGAAGGCAGTCTGTCAGATGAACATGGCCACTATCTCACGGGAAGCTGGGAACGGACGCCCGATGGCTGGAGCCATTGCCCCCATAGCGAAGAAGGCTGTCTTGCCTGGGTGAAAACCGGACATCTTACCACTCGGAAACTCGGCAAATATGCTCAGGCTGCGGGCTGAGTAACCGTTCGCATCACTTCGCCATAGTTTTTCGCCAGCGTCATCCGGGGACCATAGCCTTTCTCGATCAGAAGCCGGTTCGCCTCGGCCAGATTATAGCAGGGCACGCCCATGAACAGATGATGTTCGCTGTGATAGTTCACCCAGTAAGGCGCGAGCGAGGCGCGCTCCCACCAGCTCGCATAGGTGGTCCGGGCATGGCTGAACGGATCATCGCCGCCGGCGGTGGTGCAGGCATGTTCGGCGATATTGCGGATGCGCAGGATCAGCTGGAACGTCGTCGCCAGCGCGGCCAGCCAGATCAGGAACGGAATGATGCCGAGTGTCGCCAGGCTGACTAGCAGCACCGCCAGCTGGATCAGCAGGAAGCGGCCCACCGTCCGCGTCGTCCGTTTCGCGCCATCCAGATCGACCACCGGAGCGGCGACGCCGGCGGCTCCATTGCGGTTGAGCGGGGTGCCCGCTAATGTGTCGCGCTTGGCTGGCGCGGCGGCGTCACTCTCACCCGATAGCATGGCTTTCAGTCCCTTCCACGCCACCGCGAACTGATTGCCGCGCTGCTTGAGAAATGTCTGTCCGGTCAGGTCGCGGATGATCTTGCGCCGCATGCTGGCGGGCGTGGTCGGGAAAGCTGCGGACAAACCGAGATCGGGATCTTCACTCTGCTGGGTGTAGCGGTGATGGGTCAGATGATAGGCGCGATAGCTGTGCAGGTCGCTGCCGGTTGCCGATCCGGTCAGCCACTGGCCAACGAAATTATTGATCTTGCGCTTCGGATGGAGCAGGCCGTGCGCGGCTTCGTGCATTAAAATCGAAAGCCCCAGTTGCCTTCCGCCGACCAGCAGCAGCGCCAGCGGCGTCACCACCAGCCCGGCCAGCCAGTGCCATTGCCAGAGCAGCGCGGTGCCGCCGGTAACCAGCGCCACCATCAGCCAGCCGTGCAGCGTTAGCCACAGACCGTGCCAGCGCGACACGCGAGTCAGCGCCGCCCATTCGTCGCGGGCGAAAACCTCATTCGGTTTGGCAGCTTTTACAGCGGGCATGCTAGTCCTTTCCTTGACTCAATATAGGCTTTTGCTGAAGATTTTACAAACTTCCGGCCTGACGCTACGATATGCTTGGGGCAACGTTTTGCGTTGTCAGTTGTCAGTGCTTTAATCATGCCATCTTCGGGATGAAAAATACGGGGGATCGCGATGCAAATCAGGCAATTTGGACACCGGTTCGAGGTGGCGCGAATTGCGTTGCTGGCATGCTTTATCATTCTGATGCCGGGGCTTTTCGCACCATCGGCCCATGCCCAGATCGAACTGCCTGGCATCGAAGTCCCTGCTGAACCAGTAGATCCGGAACCCGTTATCGAGGCGCAAGCCATATCGCCAACGGATCAGGACATAGAACAGCGCATTGAGGGCATCTTTAATGAAATTGATGCTCTGAAAGACGTTCGGATTAGGGTCGATGCCGGAGTGGTAGCGATGACCGGCGATGTGCCGACACTTGCCGATGCCGATCGCGCTGAAAGCATCGCCACCCGGGTGGCAGGCGTGGTTACCGTCGAGAGTGCTTTGGAGCGGAATCTGGATGTTGCGGATAATCTGCAGCCGGTCACCGACAAGCTGAAAAACAATCTCCAGAAATTTA
This sequence comes from Sphingomonadales bacterium, assembly GCA_013204445.1. Lineage (GTDB taxonomy): Bacteria > Pseudomonadota > Alphaproteobacteria > Sphingomonadales > Sphingomonadaceae > Parasphingorhabdus. The sequence continues at coordinate 1,762 of JABMNS010000338.1, read as the reverse complement.
TCAATATCCTGCCGCTGCTTGGCATAGCATTGGCTATCTTCATCCTGTTCTGGTTGTTGGGCCGGGCTCTCTCCGGACTGACCGGCCTGTGGCGGCGGATTGCCCCGAACATGTTCATGGCGGAGCTGATGGCGACCAGTATCCGGATCATCTTTGTCATTATCGGCTTGATCATCGCGCTTGATGTCCTGCAGGCGACCGCATTGATGGGCGCGATCCTTGGCGGTGCCGGTGTTCTTGGTCTGGCGATTGGTTTTGCGATCCGGGACACGGTCGACAATTATATCTCGAGCATCATGCTTTCGATCCGCCAGCCTTTTCGCGCCAATGACCATGTTGTGATCGGTAACCGTGAAGGGCATGTCATTCGCCTGACGTCGCGGGCAACCATATTGATGACGCTCGACGGCAATCACTTGCGCATTCCCAACAGCACCGTGTTCAAGGCCGAGATACTCAATTATTCCACCAATTCCGAACGCCGCTTTGATTTTGAACTCGGGATTGATGCCGCAGACGATCCGCTGGCGGCGATGAACATTGGTCTGGAATCGCTGCGAGGGCTGGGTTTTGTGCTCGATGAGCCCGACGCCAGTGCTCGTCTGGAACAGGTTGGCGATTCCAATATCGTTATCAGTTTTTTTGGCTGGATTGATCAGGCAAACAGCGATTTCTACAAGGCCCGCAGCATTGCGATTCGGGCAGTGATGAACATATTGGACGCAGAAGGCTTCGGATTGCCGGAACCGATATACCGGCTGCGGTTTGACAGCGATACGCCACTTGAGATTGCGCGCAGCTCCAAAGATGAGGACGCTGGCGCCAGAGCACAGAGCAAGCCGGAACGCGAAGCGCCGCAACCGGATCTCGCGATGGAAGATGTCAGCCGCGAAAATGATATCGGCAAAAAAGTTGCGGAAGAACGAGCTACTGCCGGCGAGCAAGATATATTGGACGAAGCTCGGCCTATCGAGTGAGCTAGTGACGGGATAGCGCCTCGGCCAGCCGCAACATGAAATCGGCGCCGCGCCCGAATTGTTCGACCGCCAGATATTCGTTCGGCTGATGCGCCTGTTCGATCGAACCGGGACCGCAGATCACGGTGGCGAAGCCGGCCTGCTGAAATTGCCCGGCCTCGGCAGCATAAGAGACCACGCCGGCCGGGCCATTGTCGCCGGTCAGGCGGCGGACAAAGGCCTCTGCTTCCTGCGACCCGGTCGGCGCCATTGGCGGCGCGTTGGACAGCCGGGTGATGGTGACGCCGGCTTTGGGGAAGGCCTGCGCCATCTCACCATCGAGCGCCGCGATTTTCGCCTTGAATGGCGCCAATATGACCTCGGGATCGACATCCGGCGGGCAGCGTAGATCAAAAACAAAATGGGCGCGCCGGGCGAGGATATTGGGCGCCGTTCCACCCTGCATCTTGCCAATGGTCAGCGTCGCATGCGGCGGGATGAAGGGAGAGGCCGGATCGGCATTTTCCCAGAGACCGCGCGCCAGTTCGGCGAGATCATGCATCAGCTCCACCGCCACCATATTGGCGGAAATACCAAGATGGGGCAGGCTTGAATGGGCTTCATGACCAAGTATCTCGACCTCATGTACCGTGATCCCCTTGTGTCCGGTGATGACCTTCATCATCGTCGGCTCGCCGATAATCGCCAGGGCCGGTTTCGGCAGCTTGGCGGCCATTTCCTCGATCATCGCCGGCGCACCGAGACAGCCGATTTCCTCGTCATAGCTGAACGCTAGATGCACTGGT
>JABMNS010000337.1 GCA_013204445.1 Sphingomonadales bacterium | reverse complement strand
GGCCTGGCCATCGGCGGTTTCCAGATTGCACGCCCAGCCATTGTGGCTGTCGCCCGACAATACGATCAGGTCGGCATCGGCCGCCTGCGCTTCCTTCAACGCCCGTTCGCGCTCCAGCGGATAGCCGTCCCAGCTGTCGAAATTTATCGGCAAACCCATTTTTGCCGCCAGTGCGCCCACCTTCAGCCGTTGCTTGGCAAAGGCCGGTGCATCTTCAGCAACCCAGTTGATCGCCTCCTGCGGCAGTTTCAGCTCGCCCATCACGCATTGCTGAGACCAGACCTGCCATTTGGTGCCGGACGCCTTTGATCTGCGCATCGCGGAACCTAGCCAGGCCTCCTGCTCGCCGCCAATCATTTCCCGCGCCGGATCTTGCCAGACATTGTCCCGGAAGGACTCGAGCACTGCCTGGATATCTTCCTGCCCCTTCAGTGCCGCGCCCAAATCAAGCTGCTTGCTGCGCGCGCTGATCCGGCTCTCTGTCAGGAAAAGGGTCGCCAGATCGCCAATCTGATATTCGCTCCAGCGCGGACTGCTATAATCCTTGTCGCTGACTGGCATCCATTCGCGGTAGACGCGTTCGGCGACCAGTTTTCGCGCTTCCCAGTCGCCTTCGCTGGCATCGTGATTTTCCGCACCGTCCTTGTAGGCGTCATTGGCAAATTCATGGTCGTCCCACATCGCGATCATCGGCAGAGCCTGATGAATGCGCTGCAGATCGGGATCCTTGCGATAGGCCGCATAGCGCAGGCGATAATCGGCAAGCTGAACGATCTCGGAGACCGGATCCAGGACGCGCGCAGCTACAGCCTGATCCTTTGAGGGATAGGTTCCGGCCGGATATTCGTAAAGATAGTCGCCGGTATGCACGATCAGATCAAGAGAAGCATTTTGGGCCGCATGGGCATAAGCGTTGAAATAGCCGAAGGGCAGATTGGAACAGCCGACCACGCCGATATTGAATTGCGCAGTTGGCCCCTCTGGGAGGGTCCGGGTCCGGCCGACCACCGATTTCGAGCCGTCGGGGGCGATGAAGCGATAGAAATACCAATGGTTCGGGTCGAGGCCATGGACCGTGATCTTAGCGATATGGTCACGATCGGTCAGCGCCTCAACTTCTCCGGTAATTTTGGCGCCGGAAAAGTCGCTGTTCGGGGATAGTTCAGCGGTGAGTTTCGTATCGCCATTGCCAACATAGCGTGTCCAAAGCAGCACCGAACCTTGCGAAGGCTCTCCGCTTGCCACGCCATGGGTAAACCCCTTTGCCCCCATCAGTGATGCCGAAGCCGGCACGCTAAGCGCACCAAGGCCAAATGTTCCCAGTGCCATCAATTGACGGCGATCGATATTCATGGTCATGATTTTATCCCAAAATGCCTAGAGCGAGCAAAATTGCGAAGAATAGAGACAGGCTGATGACAGTGAACACCAGCAGGAACGAAACTCGCACCAGCGCTTCAGGGCGAGACATTTGATAGGCGTGTCGCAGCTGACGGTACATGTGAAATGGCGGATAAAAGACCAGCAGCAGCCCCCAAATGACACCAGAGACACCCATGGCGGCGAGAACGGCGCAGGAGATGAAAAGCAGTGACATGAAGCTGATCGAATAGGTAGTGAACACCGCATGATCATAAAAATGGTAACCACGCCGACCGATAATGGCCAGCCAGACAAAGGGCAAAGAAATGGGAATCAGCAGCCAGGCAAATTTATAGCCATTGGCCTTAAGCTTATAGAGCAAAAGGTCCGGATTGTCGGTCACCTTTGTCAAGGCGTTCCGTAACCATTGATCCGTTTGCGGGTATCCGGTGCTGACGCTGCTTCCGTCAGTGAGAATATTCCCTTTGGCAATATCATTAACTCGGGTCTCGATTCGGCTTAGCTCCTCCGGAGACAGACCAACCTCCTTTGTGTCGCCATCGCTGAGCTTCACATCCGGATAGGGCGGTTCCTCCCCGCTCATGGAGGCCAGCATATTGCCACCCTTTTTCAGATTCAGAATATCCTGCTCCAGCTTGATCTTTTTATCGCCGCTCGCTTGCGGCAGCTGGGCCGCCTTGGCTTTGATCTGACCTTCGATCTGGCTTGCCTCTTTAATAATCCCCGCATTTATACTCTTGTCAACCGCGCCAACACCTCCCGCTGACAGCGGTTCTCCCAGAAAGGAAAAGACCGCAAACATCATGAACACGGAAAACAGGAACAGCGCCATCGGCGAGATAAATTTCGCGCGCTCGCCATGCACATAGCGCCGGGTCAGATCGCCAGGTCTCCATGCCAGCAATGGCAGCGTCCGCCAGAATTTGCCCTCATACACCATGCAAAATATCATGCCAGAAGGCACCGATCGAGCGATAGACGTGCTGCGCCTGGCCGCAATTAGCGCAATAATTGCCGGTCACAACGGCTCCGCAGTTGAGGCAATTTCCACCGATGCCGGAAGCTGCCGCGCCGCCCTCATCTTCCAATGCTTTGGCTATCAGACCGCCTTCCACAGCGGTTCCTATTGCTTCCAGTTCCTCCGACATGAGGCTTATTTTGGCCTATTCGATCAATAAGGCAAGCGGCTTTTTCTATTCTAGTCGATGCTTTGATATGTAATATATGATATCATTCTATGGAAGAGAGAAAATACGCAGCAAGAACCTGCATCTTCGCCAGAAAACGCCTGTTATTGCAACGGATAAACCATTTGCGTCACTCAACATCACGCCGCTACTTGATGTCCTTCTGGTGATGCTGATGCCTTCCATCACGGCGGTGACCCACAAAGTACCCGTCGATCTGCCCTCCGGAACAGCGGAAACCGACAAGCCTGTTGTCAACAAGCTGTTCTTGAATGCGGCCAGCGCAGCGATCTGGATCGACCCGGATCGGCGTCGCGATTTGGAAAAAGGCACATAAGCTCTTGTCCAGAATTCGGTCATTCAGAGGAACGCATTGCCAATGCCTTCGCGTCATGCCGATATCCATCCTCTTTAACACCGCCTGTATCATTGGGTTCCAATAACAGTATACATCGGCGCTTTGTTCCGCCAGATATCCATATATGGAACTAAAACTGAAAAACAGGACCGTGCTGGTTACGGCCGGCAGCAAGGGCATCGGTCTGGCAACCGCGCTGGGATTTTATAAATGCGGTGCGAAAGTAGCCATTTGCGGAAGAACACAAGCTACGCTTGACGCCGCCGCTGCGCAGATGCCAGGATGCTTCGCGCTAACCAGAGATGTTTCCAAGCCACAGGATATCGAACGGGTCATCGAAGCGGTGACGCAAAAATTTGGTGCTATCGACATATTGGTGAACAATGCGGGCGGACCGCCGCCTGGCCTTTTTGCAGATCTGACTGACGAAGATTGGGACAAGGCGATAGAATTGACGCTAAAATCCGTCATTCGCGTAACCAGGCTCGTGCTGCCACACATGCGCGACCAGAAATGGGGACGGATCATCAATATTTCGTCATCCGGCGTGAAGCAACCCGTTCCCGGTCTTACCCTGTCCAACAGTATCAGGATGGCCGTATTGGGCTGGGCCAAGACGCTCGCCAATCAGGTGGCTGCCGATAATGTGCTGGTGAATACGGTGTGTCCGGGATTTACCCAGACCGATCGCGTCGCGCAAATTCTGGAGCAGCAATCAGCAGCGTCCGGTAAGAGCATCGAAGAGATTGCAGCTTTGCTCGCGTCACAAATTCCGATGCAGCGGATAGGCCAGCCTGAAGAAGTCGCAAATCTAGTGGTGTTTCTGGGGTCCGATGCTGCAAGCTATATCACCGGAACCTCGATCCAGGTGGACGGCGGATCAGTCCAAGGTTTCTGAAAGCGCCATTAGTAGGCGACTTTCACAACAATTCTTTCCCACGAACTGAATGACTAACCGGCTGATGCCGGTAGGTTCATGGCTTGGGGCTGAAGCCAGCTTTGTTTGGCTTTGTATGTTTGTCCAAATAATTGAGGATCACTTCGTCTGTGATGTTCCCGCTGGTGGTGGAGAAATAGCCTCGT
>JABMNS010000336.1 GCA_013204445.1 Sphingomonadales bacterium | reverse complement strand
TTGGGTGGTCGTTGGCTGGTTGAAGGGGCCGTTGATCTCGCGCGCCTGGTCGGCATGAGCGAAGCCGTAATCGGTTTGACGGTAATTGCAATTGGCACCTCGTTGCCGGAACTCGTAACATCTGTGGTCGCCGCCTATAAAGGCGCAAGTGCGGTTGCACTGGGCAATGTATTGGGTTCCAATATCTTCAATCTGTTACTGATCGGCGGCGTTACCGCGATCATTGCGCCCGGCACCATTCCCGGCGAGATTACAAATTTCGGATTGCCGGCCCTAATCGCGGCTTCGGTATTGCTGCTGATATTTGCCGCAACCGGACGCAAGATAACACGCTGGGAAGGCGGGATATTGCTCGTGATCTATCTGGTCATGCTGGTCTATAATATTGTCGCCGTTTGAATCAGGCGTTGCAATATCAAGAATCTGCCCCTAGATAACATTCATCCCGACATTGTGAGTTTTTGAGGGGCTGGCGCCACGGGGCCGGTAGCAAATTCTCATTGTGTCCAGACTGAAGGACTTGGATTGACCGATATAGCTGCACTTATGAACCTGATTAAGCCGGAAGTAGATGCTTTGGGCTTTGATTTGGTGCGGGTGCAGTTCGTGTCCGGTACCGAAGAGCCAACGCTGCAGATCATGGCCGAACGTCCGGAAACCGGACAATTGGGTATCGATGATTGCGCGGCTTTGTCTCGCCGCATTTCGGCAAAATTTGATGTTCTGGAAGAAGAAGGCCGCGATCCGATTGATCATGCCTATCGCCTGGAAATCAGCTCTCCGGGTATTGATCGGCCGCTGACCCGGGCAAAAGATTTTGAAAACTGGGCCGGGCAGGAAGCGCGGATCAACCTGACAGAAGCGGTGGCAGGCAAGAAACAGCTTCGCGGCCTGCTCCTGGGGATCTCAGGCGACATAATAAAGATTGACGATCGCGAGACGGGAAGTCAGGAGACGCCCCTTGCGAATGTCCATAGTGCGAAATTAATTCTGACAGACGCCCTGATTGCTGCAACCGTTCCGGTTTCAACGGTCGGTGCGGACGAGATCGAAGAACAGACTTTAGAAGAACAGGAAGACTAATCATGGGCAGTGCTATTTCAGCCAATAAAGCCGAGTTGCTTGCTATCGCGACCGCCGTTGCGACGGAAAAAATGATCGACAAGTCGATTGTGATCGAAGCGCTGGAGGAAGCGATCCAGAAGGCGGCACGCGCTCGCTATGGTGCAGAGAATGACATCCGCGCAAAGTTCGACGTTAAAACGGGCGACTTGCGTCTGTGGCGGGTTGTTGAAGTGGTTGACGAAGTCGAAGATTATTTCAAACAGGTTGATATCAAACAAGCCGAAAAGCTGGAGCCGGGTGCCAAAGTGGGTGATTTCATTGTCGATCCACTGCCCGAAGTCGATCTCGGCCGCATTGATGCGCAATCGGCAAAGCAGGTGATTTTCCAGAAGGTCCGCGATGCTGAACGCGAGCGGCAATATGAAGAATTCAAGGAACGTGGCGGAGAGATCATCACCGGTGTGGTGAAATCGGTCGAATTCGGCCATGTGGTCGTCGATCTGGGCCGCGCAGAAGGCGTAATTCGCCGCGACCAGCAAATCCCGCGCGAAGCTGCCCGGGTTGGTGATCGCGTCCGTTCACTGATTCTCGATGTGCGCCGCGAAAACCGCGGGCCGCAGATTTTCCTGTCTCGCGCGCATCCTGATTTCATGCGGCTGTTGTTCGCACAGGAAGTGCCGGAAATTTATGACGGTATCATCGAAATTAAGGCAGCTGCCCGCGATCCTGGTTCACGCGCCAAGATCGGCGTGATCAGCCACGATAGCTCGATTGATCCGGTCGGCGCTTGCGTCGGCATGAAGGGTAGTCGTGTCCAGGCCGTCGTGCAGGAAATGCAGGGCGAAAAAATCGACATCATTCCCTGGTCGGAAGATATTGCGACCTTTGTGGTCAATGCGTTGCAGCCAGCTACGGTCAGCCGTGTGGTTATCGACGAGGAAGAAGGCCGGATCGAAGTCGTCGTCCCCGATGATCAGCTCAGCCTTGCCATTGGTCGTCGTGGCCAGAATGTCCGGCTGGCGTCTCAGCTAACCGGCCTTGCCATCGACATCATGACCGAAGCGGATTCGAGCGAAAAACGGCAAGCCGAATTTGCCGCGCGGACCGAGATGTTCCAGGAAGATCTGGACGTTGATGAAACATTGTCGCAGTTGCTGGTGGCCGAAGGCTTCAGCGAACTGGAAGAAGTTGCCTATGTCGCACCGGAAGAAATTTCGAGCATTGAAGGCTTTGACGAAGAGCTGGCAGCCGAACTCCAGAACCGTGCCCTTGAGGCGCTGGAACGGCGCGAGGCGGCTGCGCGTGAAAAACGCACCGAGCTGGGCGTCGAGGATGCCATTGCTGCATTGCCGCATTTGACTGAAGCCATGCTGGTGACGTTGGGTGAAGCAGGCCTCAAGACGCTGGATGATGTTGCCGATCTCGCGACTGACGAACTCGTTCTAAAACGGAAATCGGAGCCGCGCCGCCGCAATGACAGCCGGCAGCCCGAACCGGATGGGGTGTTGGCTAAATATAGCCTGACCGAAGAGCAGGGCAACGAAATCATCATGGCAGCGCGTGCGCACTGGTTCGAGGATGAAGAAGCACCTGCGACGGCAGATAGCGAAGAAATCGGGGAGGACGCAGATGCGGAATCCTCCCAATGAGACGCGGTCTAAACCTCTAGATCACGCGCCATATCGTAAATGCATTTTGACTGGGGAAAGTCTTCCCCAGGATCAATTGATACGTCTTGCAATGGGTCCTGACGGGCAAATTGCGCCCGATGTTCGTGCGAAGGCACCGGGTCGTGGTGCATGGATTGGCGTTGATCGCGCCGCTTTGGAGGCAGCGCAGGCAAAAGGGCAGTTGAAAGGCGCGCTGGCAAGAGCGTTCAAAACTGGCCAGCTCGATATTCCAGACAATCTTCCGGACCAGCTGGAATCAGCGCTCGAACGCTCGACTCTGGACCGATTGGATCTGGAAGCGCGGGGTGGAACACTGCTTACGGGTTCGGAAAAGATCGAAACTGCGGCGCGGCAAGATGATCTCACCATGCTCCTCCACGCGTCCGACGCCGGACGCGATGGATGCGCCAAATTAGATCAGGCTTGGCGGGTCGGAAGTGACCGGGAAGGCCAAAATATTCGTGGTCTGATATTGCCGGTGGACCGGCAGGGGCTTTCTGTGGCATTGGGCCGCCAGAATGTGGTGCATATCGGTATAACCGACAAGCGCGCAGCGGGGCGGAT
>JABMNS010000335.1 GCA_013204445.1 Sphingomonadales bacterium | reverse complement strand
TGACATTGCCGATCGCGCGCGATCTGTCCCGCGAAGGCATTCGCGTCAACACCATCCTGCCCGGCATTTTCGATACGCCATTGCTCGCTGGTGCGCCGCAAAATGTTCGTGACGCGCTCGGCGCGATGGTTCCGCACCCGCCGCGGCTGGGTCAGCCCGACGAATATGCGGCGCTTGCAATGTGCATGATCGAAACGCAATATTTCAACGGCGAGGATGTCCGGCTCGACGGCGGTATCCGGATGGCCCCGCGCTAAGCACCAAACTTCAAGGGCTGCGAGAAACTCGCAGCCCTTTTTGTATCTTCAGGAGAGTCGCATGACCGATTACACCCAGATCCTCTACGACGTCGTTGACCAGATCGCGACGATCACGATCAACCGTCCGGAAAAGATGAACGCTTTTACCGGGACGATGATCAAGGAAATGACCGATGCCTTTGATCGCATCGATGCCGATGATGATGTGCGGGCGGTGGTGGTCACCGGAGCCGGTGAGCGAGCCTTTTGCGCCGGTGCAGATCTGACTCCGGAAGACGGCAAGAAGCCGTTTGCGAGCGAGGATCCGGTGGAGGATTATTCCGATCCCCGGGTCCGCGATGGTGGTGGCTTGCTGATCCTGCGTATCTATCAATGTCTGAAGCCGGTGATCGGCGCAGTCAACGGCGTCGCAGTGGGTGTTGGCGCCACCATGCTGCTGCCGATGGACATGCGGCTGGCCAGCGAAACGGCGCGCTTCGGCTTTGTCTTCGCCCGGCGCGGCATTGCCCCCGATGGAGCGGCCAGCTGGTTCCTGCCGAATCTGGTCGGCCGCGCACAGGCCCTGGAATGGTGCCTGACCGGCCGGGTGTTTGACGCAGAGGAAGCGCTCAAGGGCGGTCTAGTCCGCTCGTTGCACAAGCCTGAAGAGCTGCTGCCTGCCGCTTATGCACTGGCGCGCGAGATTGTCGACAATACGGCGCCGGTATCGGTGGCGGTAACCCGGCAGATGCTTTGGCAATTGCCCGCCGCCGCCCACCCGATGGAAGCACATAAAGTCGATAGCCGGATCATCTATAATCGCGCGAAATCGGCCGATGCGAAAGAGGGCATAGCGAGCTTCCTGGAGAAGCGCAGTCCAAACTATCCGGATAAAGTGTCCAGCGACTTACCAGACAGCTTCCCATGGTGGAAAGAACCTGCTTATAAGTGACAAAAATGTGACGTTGTGCACAGGGGGAAAGACTAATGGGCGTCGACAAATTGGTGGCTAAAGAAAATGAGGCAGGCGCTCGGGAAAAACTGATCGAGACGGCCAGCCAGATCATGCGTGAAGGCGATACGATTGATATTTCGTTCAGCGAACTATCGGTCCTGTCCGGGCTCAACAGCGCGCTCGTCAAATATTATTTCGGCAACAAGGACGGTCTGCTCGAGGCGATCCTCGAGCGCGACATGGACAATATTCTGGTCCAGGTCGGCCTGTTGATCAAAAAGGACTGGCCGCCGGAAGACAAGCTGCGCCACCATATCGGCGCGGTGATCGATACCTATTATGAATTTCCCTATCTCAACCGCCTGACCATGCGCCTGATTCGCGAACTGCCGCCGGAAGGCGCGCGCAATATCGCGGACAAATATCTGAAGCCGCTGTCCGGGGCCTACAAGATTTTTGTCGGCGAAGGCATCAAGTCTGGCGTGTTCCGAAAAGTCGATCCGGACCTTTTCTATTCGGCCGTCACCGGCGCGGCAGACCGGTTCTTTACCGGCAAGCTGGTGTGGAAATATTGCTATGGTCGCGACGATTTCGATGAACGGATGCGCGATGCCTATCGCGAGCAGACCGTCGACCTGATCATGGCCGGAATTTTGAAATAACAATTAATCAGAAGCGGGGCAAAACATATGCGCAAGATTTTGGGAAGTTTGGTTCTGGCTCTCTCCTTGGCGATCTCAACGCCGGTGCTGGCCCATGGCGACAATCCGCCAGAGACTAGCTCGCACGGCCCGGTGATGAGCCCTGATCAAGTTTACCAGGCCTTTGGCTGGGATTTTGACAAGGCCGAGATCAAATCCGAAAAACTGGCCGATGGTTTCTATGTCCTGTTCGGACTGGGCGGAAATATCGCCGTGTCGGTTGGTGACGATGGCACGCTGATTGTAGATGACCAGTTCCCGCAACTGATGCCGAAGATCAAGGCGGCTTTGAAACAAGTCGGCAGCGAGAAAGTCGATTTCGTGATCAACACCCACTGGCATTTTGATCATGCCGACGGAAATCAGGCGCTCGGCAAGGAAGGCAGCTGGATCGTTTCGCAGTCCAACAGCCGGGAAAAAATGCTGAGCGATAACATCGTCAATTTTGGTCCGTTTGCGACCGAGCAAAAGGCATTTCCCCAGCACGCCTTATCAGACATCACCTTTGACACGACCATGCAGTTTCACATCAATGATCAGAAGATCGACCTGTTGCACTTTGGCCCGGCTCATACTGCTGGCGATACGGCGGTACTGTTTCGCGGCGTCAATGCCGTGCATATGGGGGATGTGTTCAACAACAGCGGCTATCCTTTCATCGATGCCGACAATGGCGGCGACCTCGCCGGGATGATCGCCTTTTGTCAGGCAGTCCACGATAGCATTGATGATGATACCAAGATAATCCCCGGCCATGGCCCGGTCACGGATCGTGCAAAGCTGGCGCGCTATATCGAGGTGCTGACCATCGTTCAGGGCCGCGTGCAGGCGCTGATCGATGATGGCAAATCACTAGAGGAAGTCATGGTGGCGAAACCAACGGCGGAATTCGATACCGAGTTTCAGGCCAATGCAATGATGCTGCCCAGTTTCCTCAGCCGCGTCTATGCGAGCCTGACCCGCTAAAAGCGACCGTTACTCGGCCGCTTCGCCTTCTGGCTCGAGCTTGTCCTGTGTGCGCAATTCGAAATCGCTGGCATCATGGCGTTCGCGTAACTGACCTTCTAGTTCACCCCAGGCGCGGTTGACCATTTTGCCGCGCTGAACCGCCGGGCGCTCGCTGATCATGTCGGTCCAGCGGTTCATATTCTTGTAGGACGCGGTGTCGAGAAATTCGGCTGCCTGATAGACGATATTATTGACCAGTGCGCCATACCAGGGCCAGATCGCGATATCGGCGATGCTATATTCGTCACCCGCCATATATTCATTATCCGCAAGATGGCGGTCCAGCACGTCGAGCTGGCGTTTGACCTCCATCGCAAAGCGGTCGATGCAATATTCTATCTTGACCGGCGCATAGGCATAGAAATGGCCAAAGCCGCCGCCAAGATAGGGGGCGCTGCCCATTTGCCAGAACAGCCAGTTCAGCGCTTCGGTGCGCTTGTTGTGATCGCTGGGGAGGAATGCACCGAATTTCTCGGCAAGATAGAGCAGCATCGAGCCCGATTCGAAAAGCCGCGTCGGTGTGTCGCTGCTATGGTCCATCAGCGCCGGGATTTTGCTGTTCGGATTGATATCGACAAAGCCGCTACCGAATTGATCGCCTTCACCGATGTTGATGAAATAGGCATCATATTCCGCGCCCTTATGGCCGAGCGCCAGAAGCTCCTCGAGCATCACTGTGACCTTCACGCCATTGGGCGTCGCCATCGAGTAGAGTTGGAACGGGTGTTTGCCGACCGGCAGTTCCACTTGCTTGATCGGGCCAGCGGTCGGCCGGTTGATATTGGCAAAGCGGCCGCCATTTTCCTTGTCCCATTTCCAGACTGTTGGCGGCGAATATTCAGGCAGGTCTGCGGTCATGGGAAAGTTCCTTATTTTTAGTTCGATCGACTGGTAACATTTGCAATCTCACCGATCACGCAAGTATTTCTGCGTCCGCTGCAAGCCTATTTATGCGCGCCGTCTAATTTCTCGGTTCTATGCTGTGCACCATGGTCAGGAAATTCAACGTCGTGCCAGCCCGGCGATGCTCGGACAGGGCCTGATAATCGGGATCATTATACCAGGCGGTGGCCGCTTCCTGATTGGGGAATTTGAACATCACGATCCTGCCTTT
>JABMNS010000334.1 GCA_013204445.1 Sphingomonadales bacterium | reverse complement strand
TGATCATCGCCTCGGTGAAAATGGATGGCGCGGTGCGCTTTGCCCTGATCGAACGCTCGAAGCTCGATGACGCAGCGCTACGCCGCGAAACGGTAATCGACGAAACCGCGCGAAGCTATGAAGTGACCCTGGACGGCGTGACCGTGTCGGCCGATGCCCTGTTCGACGCATCGCGGACCCGCGAAACGCTGGAGAAGATCGAGCTGGCAGCGGGACTGATCCATGCCGCAGAAATGACCGGTGGCGCGCAGGCGGTGATCGATTATACGCTGGAATATCTCAAGACCCGCAAGCAGTTCGGCAAGATTATCGGCAGCTATCAGGCGCTGAAACATCCGACCGTCAACAATTATGTCGAATATGAAAAGGCGCGCACCCATCTTTACAGCGCCGCCCACAGCTGGGGCGAGCAGGGACGCGGCGAGGTTGCCGTCCGGATGGCAGCGGCCCAGTCCCATTCGAGCTATGCCACCGCTGCCGACCGGGCGATTCAATTTCATGGCGGCTTTGGCTTCACCCATGATTGCGATGCCCAATTGCACCGGCGCAAGGCGATACTGGCAGGTGCCCTGATCGGCGATGCCGCCTACCAAAGGTCGAAACTGGCCAGCCTGTTGTTTGATTAGGGATTAAATTTTCCGTTCGTCCTGCGCTTGTCGAAGGACATCGCTAGTCGATAGGCGCACTTCGACAAGCTCAGCGCGAACGGGTGTGAACCAATAAGGAGAAAGAACATGTCTGAAGTACTTACGGAAATTCGCGACGGTTTCATCATCGTCACCATCAACCGGCCCGAAGCGAAAAACGCGATGACCAAGGCGGCGGCGGAAGGCATTCGCGCGGCGATGGAGCAGCTCGACAATGACAAAAGCCTCAACGCCGGGATCATCACCGGCGCCGGCGGGACATTCTGCTCCGGCATGGACCTCAAGGGCTTTTTGCGCGGTGAAACGCCGTCGGTCAAAGGCTATGGCTTTGGCGGGATCACCGAAAAGGGTCCGGAGAAACCGCTGATCGCTGCGGTCGAAGGCTATGCGCTGGCTGGCGGTCTGGAACTAGCGCTGGCTTGCGATCTGTGCGTTGCCAATGTGAACGCGAAATTCGGCATTCCCGAAGTCAAACGCAGCCTGGTGGCTGCGGCTGGCGGCGTCATCAAGCTGCAGCAGATTGTCGGCAAACGCATTGCCATGGAATGGGCGCTGACCGGAGATTTCTTCACCGCGCAACGGGCTTATGAAGTTGGTTTCGTCAACCGTGTGACCGAAGGCGCTGCTCTGGATGCAGCTATCGAACTGGCGACGACGGTTGCTGCCAATGGCCCGCTGGCGCTCAAGGCGACTAAGAAGATCATCAATGAAAGCTATGACTGGACCAGTGAAGAAGCCTGGAAGAAACAGGCAGAAATCACCATGCCAGTATTTGCGTCCAAGGATGCGCAGGAAGGCTCGATCGCCTTTGCCGAGAAGCGCAAACCCAACTGGCAGGGCAAGTAGTCACCCCCGATGAATGAAAATTTGAAAATAGCCAGCCCGGATATTGTCGATATCTGGGCTGGCGATCAGGATCTGCCTTCATGGTTCGTGCACGCGATGGCGGTGCCGCGCGAAGAAGCCTTTGTCGAAGTGGATGGCTATAAGGTCCATTATTTCCGCTGGGGCACGCGCGGCAAGCCGCCGCTGCTGATGACCCACGGCTTTCTCGCCCATGCGCGCTGCTTTGCCTTTATCGCGCCGTTTCTGGCCGAGGACTATGACATTATCGCTTATGACCTAGCGGGCATGGGCGAGAGCAAAATGATCCCCGACAGCGACGGTGACACGCGCGCAGAAGGCATGGTTGCCGTGGCCGAAGCGCTTGATCTGTTCTCCGGACCGGTAAAGCCGAAGATCATCGCGCACAGCTTTGGTTCCGGCGTTGCCCTCACCGCAATGGAACTGGCGGGCGAGCGTTTTAGCGGTCTGATCATCTGCGATCTGATGATCATGCGGCCGGAAAAACTGACGGCCCATTTTCAGGGTTCCAACGGCCCGCCCGGATCAGGTAAGTCTGACAAGCCGAACAATATCTATCCCGATTACGAGACCGCGCGCGGACGCTTTGTCCTGTCGCCACCACAGGAAGCGCAAGCACCGTTTCTGCTCGAATATATGGCTTATCATTCGATGCAGCGGGTCGATGGCGGCTGGTCGTGGAAATTCGATCCGATGGTTTTCCATCGCAGCGTGAATGATCAGGCGAAATGGCTCCAGGCGCCACAACGGATCGTCGATCTGCCGCATCGGCTGGCAATCATCTATGGCGAGAATAGCAAGCTTTTCGACGCCGATAGCGCCGCCTATCTGCGCGAGCTCGGCGGCGACCATATTCCGATGATCGCGATACCCGAAGCCGAACATCATCTGATGCTCGATCAACCGCTGGCGCTGGTGACCGCGCTGCGGTCGGTGCTGGCGCTTTGGGAGCACTGATGATCCGCTAGCCGATCGCCAGATGAACCAGAATGGGTTTTTGAGACAATCTAGTACAAAAAACAGTGAATCTGACAAATGCCTGCGACAGCTTCTCCCTATTGCTGTTTGTGACGCCGCAGTTGGCGCCCGATAGAAAAGCGAATTGAACATGAAAAATTTTCTGATGGCTTTGGCAGTGACAACCATGGCGGTGTCGCCGATGGTTACCGCACAGGCCCAGGCGGTTCCGCACAAGAGCGTCGAAAGATCCAACCATAAGACGAGCCAGAAATCCACGCAGCGGACAAGCAAAAAAACCGTTGCGAACAAGCAGGGCAAGCGCGTTGTGACAAAGACCGTCACGGTGCAAAAACATACTCCCGCCCGCTACAGCAACAGCCGTTATGCGGCGAAGCAGAACCAGAGAAATTGGGCCAAGGGTCAGAAGTTTGATCGGCGCTATGCCACCAATTACCGGGTGATCGACAATCCCCGTGCTTACCGTTTGTCCAATGCGCCGCGCGGCTATCAATGGTTCCGGTCCGGCAATGATGCGGTGCTGATCGCGGTCACCAGCGGCCTTGTCGGAGCGGTGATCGGCAATGCGATTTATCGGTAAGACCAGCCGATCCAAATTTATGCGCAAGCCCCCGGGAGTGATTCCGGGGGTTTTTGCTTCAGGCGTTCTTGATCGTCAGCCCACCATCGACCGGAATGGCGGCGCCGGTAAGAAAGCTTGCCGACGGCAACACACAGGACAAAGTTACATGCGCGACCTCTTCCGGGATGGCATAACGGCGCAGCGCCACGCGGCGCTTGGCATATATGGTTTTATGTTCTTCGGAAATCGCATCGGTGATGCCCGTGCGGATCGGACCGGGGCAGACACAGTTGACGGTGATGCCGTCTCGTCCGAGGTCTACGGCCAGACCACGGGTCAGGCCGATCACGCCATGTTTTGCGGCGGCATAGGGACTGTTGCCAGGGGATGCTCCGAAGCCTTCGGTGGAGGCGATATTGACGATGCGCGGATGTTCCGCCTTGCGGAGATGGGGCAAGGCCGCGCGAATCATCCGCTGGTGCGCCGTCAGCATGACCGCCAGTGTCTGCCCCCAACTGTCTTCGTAGCTTTCTTCCGCTATGTCTGCAGGAATGGCAAATCCGGCATTGTTGACCAGAATATCAACCCCGCCAAAAGAAGCGGCGATCGCCCCAACAACCGTCTTGATCGCATTTGGATCGCTGACATCCAGCGCCCAGGCTTTGGCGCTGCCGCTATAGCCCGCGTCTTCAATCTCCCGCACCACGGCATCGCATCGGGCCTGATCGAGATCGGTGACCGCGACATGGGCGCCTTCGGAGGCAAAAAGATGCGCGGTCGCCCGACCCATGCCGCTGGCCGCGCCGGTGACGATCGCGATCTTGCCGGCGATGGAGCGGCTAAGGGGCTGATAGGGCTCCAGCATCAGGCGGCCAGAAACCCTTTGAGCCGCTGATTGATAATCTGATCCGCTTCGGCCATGATCCGGTCGATCAGTTCCTTGCAGGTCGGGATATCGTGGATCAGGCCGGCGACCATGCCGCAACTCCACGCACCGGCGTCCATTGTGCCTTCCATCATGATCTTGGGATAGACGCCCGCGACCTGCTCGATGACATCGGAAAATTGCAGGTCGGCGCCTTTTTCCTTTTCGATTTCGAGCAGCCGTTCAACCGCCGGATTGGTCAGCACCCTTTCGGTGTTGCGCAAGGGCCGCATCACCAGGCGGGTGTCGAGTTCGCTGGCGGCGACAATCGCGTCTTTCACATTCTGATGCACAGGCGCTTCCTGGGTGGCGATGAAGCGGGTGCCCATGTTCATGCCCTCTGCGCCCATTGCTAGCGAGGCGACGAGGCTGCGGCCATCGGCCTGACCGCCGGAGGATACGAACGGAATATCCAATTCGTCGGCAGCGCGCGGCAGCAGGATCATGTTGGGAATGTCATCTTCGCCGGGATGGCCACCGCATTCGAAGCCGTCGACCGAAACCGCGTCGCAGCCGATGCTCTGGGCTTTCAGCGCGTGGCGAACGGCGGTGCATTTGTGGATTACCTTGATGCCGGCGCCGTGCAGCGCCGGGAGTACCTGAACCGGATTGTTGCCGGCGGTTTCGACAACCTTGACGCCGCCTTCGATGATCGCCTTGACCATGCCTTCATAATCGGGCGAGTTGACCACCGGCAGGAAAGTCAGGTTCACGCCGAACGGCTTGTCGGTCATCTTGCGGCATTTGGCGATTTCATCGGCCAGAGCCGCCGCCGAAGGCTGGGTCAATGCGGTAATGATACCAAGCCCGCCCGCGTTGGACACAGCGGCGGCCAGTTCGGCAAATCCCACATAATGCATGCCGCCCTGAATGATCGGATGTTCGATGCCGAAAAGTTCTGTGATGCGTGTTTTCATGGGATTGGCTCCTGTTCTTGGAAGGATTTGAAGCATATCTGCTCCATCCGGGAATCATTTAATCGCGCGATTAACTAGCAACCCAGTCGCCCGTTGTCACGCCTTTCCAGATTTGATCGGGGGATTGTTGGGACAGCTCTTCTCCCAGCCGCCTGGACCAGTGATATTCATTGCCAAGCGCGTCGCGCCAGGCCCAGAGTCGCCTTGTATAATGGTGCAGATCATATTCCTGGGTATAGCCCATCGCCCCGTGGACCTGATGGAAAGGCACGGTGACCGCCTCGACACTGTGGCCAATCTGGACCTTGGCGATCACCGCCTCGTGCCAGGCTTTCTCGGGATCATCGGTGTGCCGGGCGATGGCGCTGGCCGCTTGCGTCGCTGCCATGGTGGCAGCCGCGCATTCGGAAGCGGCGACCGCTAGTTGCTGCTGGATCGCCTGAAATTTGGACAGGGGCCGACCAAATTGTTCGCGTTGGCAGACATAGTCGATCGACAGATTCAGTGCCGTCTCCATTGCCGCTGCCATTTGTACCGCGCGGACGGTCAGGATCAGCGCTTCCACCGCCCGGCGGGGCAGGTTGGTCTTGGCGGATTGTTCCGCCAAATGGCCCGAGAATATAAATTGCGTCATGCCATCAGGCGACAGCGCTTCCTCGGGCGACCGGACCGCGGCGCGATTGTCGAACAGGGATATTTCCTGATGGGTCTCGTCGAACAGGACGATCTTGTCGGCGTGCATGCCA
Source organism: Sphingomonadales bacterium (assembly GCA_013204445.1). Classification (GTDB taxonomy): domain Bacteria; phylum Pseudomonadota; class Alphaproteobacteria; order Sphingomonadales; family Sphingomonadaceae; genus Parasphingorhabdus. Next base: position 11,209 of record JABMNS010000334.1, on the reverse strand, counting down.
AAGGGGATGTCGGCGCTCGGTGTCCGACCACTGAGGGCAAAGCTGGCGCTGCCATTGGCGGGTGCCAGGCCCGCCCGGTCGAGCATCCAGTTGGCGATCAGCGTTTCGGCAAAAGGCACCGGAGAGGCCGCCTGTGCCGACGCCCAGATCGCGCCGAAGGTCTCGTCATAGTCGGCGCCAAAGCCGCCATTGGCTTCGCCAACCCAGGCCAGCGGCAGGCCATTTTCCTGCAAAGCATCCCAGAGTGCTTGTGGATATTCGCCAGCCTCCGCCTGGTGCGGCACTTCCCGGCCGCACAGGTCGGTATAAATTTTCGCCGCAGTTTCGGCGACCATGCCATCTGTGTTTATCATCAGCGTAACCCCAATTGCCGGGCGGTGATGCCGCGCATTACCTCGGTGGTGCCGCCGCGCAAGGTGTTGGGCGGCGAACGCAGCACGCCTATATTCATGATCCGCCGCATGTCGGGACTCCATTGGTCGGATGGCAGGTCATTGAGCATCGCGCGCGCCTGCAGGGTAAGGTCATTTTCTAGCCGGTTGCCGAGATCCTTGACCAGCGCCGCTTCGGTTTCGGGCGACACGCCTTGATCGAGCAGATTGGCGATGGCCCAGGACATGCCTTTCAGCGTGCGCAGATTGGCGATCAGCTTGCCCAGCAGGGCATGGCTATCCGACCCCATCTTCCCGCTCAGCTGCCACAGCGCAGTTTCCAGCGTGATATAGCTGGACAGAAACCGTTCGGGCCCGGACCGCTCCATTGCCAGTTCGCCGGTCACCTGTTTCCAGCCGCCACCCTCGTCGCCGAGCAGGCAGTCGTCCGAGACAATAACATCTTCAAAATAGACTTCGTTGAAATGGGCATCGCCGGACAGGTCGACAATCGGCTTGATGGTGACGCCGGGCAGGCTGAGATCAATCATGATCTGCGACAGGCCGACATGGCGGTTGCGGCCATCGGCTGACGAGGTGCGCAACAGCGCGACCATATAATGCGAAATATGCGCGCCGGAGGACCAGATTTTCTGGCCGTTGATCTTCCAGCCATTAGCGACTTTCTCGGCCCTAGTGTTAACATTGGCAAGATCGGAACCCGCCCCCGGTTCGCTGAGACCAATGGCGAAATAGCATTCACCTGCAGCGATCCGCGGCAGGATATCAAGCTTTTGTTCTTCGGTGCCATGCTTGAGCAGCATCGGGGCGTGTTGGCGATCGGCGATCCAGTGAGCGCCAACGGGAGCGCCCGCGCGCAAGGTTTCTTCTGTGACAATATAGCGTTCGAGTGCGGTCTTGTCGTGACCGCCATATTGGCTCGACCAAGTCAGGCCTATCCAGCCACGAGTGCCCATTTTCTTAGAGAATTCGGGATCGGCAGAGGCCATCCAGCATTCTGGTTCGGGTTTGAAATTGCCCTCATCCCGTTCGGTTTTCAAAAATCTCTGCAGTTCACCGCGCAACTCTTCGAGCGCCGGATCGGGCTGGATGACGGGAAAGTTAAATCGCTGCATGCGGCAATCCTTATTAAGTCAAACGGAAGTTTGTTTCACTGTTACGGCGTCACGATATCGAACTGCGGATTTACCTCGTCAAGGGCGCCAAACATAGCTGCCATTAAGGCCATATCCCCGCTGATGATCATATCCTTCTTCTCGATCAATTCAGGAGCCTTGACCTCGCGCATCAGCAATTTTGTGAACAACTCTCGGCTGATCGTGATTTGCGTGTCAGACCCATCCGCAATGACGGCATAATCTTCCTTGCGCGGGAACATCACGCTCTTGCCCAGATCGATTCTCACCGCCTCTTTCCGGTCCGGGAACCAGAAGCGGATGATGCCGCCATCGCCTTGCATTTTCAACGGATTGAAGCGGGTCGCCATGGCGTCGAACAGGTCAACCGCCGGGATGCCGCTGAGCACCTTGGCATTGGCCGTACTGATCGAGCTTTTGACGTTATTGCCCTCGCGCAATTCCTTGGCGCCCACTAGATAAATATTCCGCCAGGTGCCGGCCTCGGCTTGGAAACCAAGCTGCTCATAGGTCGATGCCAGCCATTTTTTGGCCGCTTCATCAGCCGGATCAGCGAAGACTAGGTGGTTGAAGACGGTTGCGGCCCAGCGGTAATCGCCTTCATCAAACGCCTTTTCGCCTAACGCCAGCGCCTTTTCGGCGCCGCCCATTGCCGAGACATATTTTTTCGAGGCTTCAACCGGCGGCAGTTCGTGATAATGGGCCGGAATAGCATCCCACCAGCCGAAATAGCGTTGATAGACCGCTTTGCTATTATGGTTGAGTGTCCCGTAATAGTCGCGCACGCCAAAGTCGGTTTTGGCGAAATCCGGCTCGCCGATATTTTCGGCAATCTCGTGCATGGTCGCGCCCTGATTGGCCTGTCGCATGGTCTGGTCATGGACATAGCGATAAATGCCGCGCTGGTTTTTCAGCGATGCCTGGACATTGGCGCTGCCCCATGTCGGCCAGTGATGCGAGGCTAGCATGACGTCCGATTTTGCGCCATATTTGGCGAGCATATTGTCGATCACCTTGCTCCATTTCAACGTATCGCGGACCAGTGCGCCGCGCGGAGTCAGGGCGTTGTGGAATGTGCGGGTGGCGACTTCGGCGGTATGAAGCGCCTTATATTGAGGAATATAGAAGACGAGTTCGGCTGGCGCTTCGGTTTCGCCCGCATCCATGAAGTCGAAGGCGATGCCATCGACGGTCAGAGTCTCGCCATCCTTGCTTATCGACCTGGTCGGCGGCATCAGCGATACATCGCCGCTCGACAATTTCTGACCCAGGCCGCCGCCAACATGGCCGGTTTTGCCAACCGGCAAGGCGGTGCCAAATTGAAACTGCACCCGCCGGTTCATCGCGGTCCCCGCTATCACGCTTTCTCCAATCGATTCTGCGAGAAAGCCGTGCGGCGCGATGATCTGCACCTTGCCCGAGCGAAAATCCTCGGGCGAAGCCACACCGACGACGCCGCCAAAATGATCGCCATGGCTATGGGTGAAGATGACCGCTACCACAGGCCGTTCGCCGAGTGTCTTATTGGCCAGAGCTAGCCCGGCTTTTGACGGGGCCGGGGTGGTCAGAGGATCGACGATGATCCAGCCGGTCTTGCCAGCGATAAGCGTCATTTGGGCCAGATCATAGCCGCGGATTTGATAGATGCCGGGAACGACTTCGAAAAGGCCGTGAATGCTGTTGAGCTTCGCCTGTCGCCACAGCGATGGGTTGACGGTGTCCGGGGCCGCGCCCTCGATAAAGTCAAACTGCCGCGAATCCCAGGCGACGGAACCATCTTCGTTGAAGATATTGTCACCCGCGATCTGTGCGAGAAAGCCACGATTGGCATTTTCGAAATCTGTCTGATCGGCAATCGGCAGGTTTGCCGCGACACTGGCATTGGCGGCCTTGGTGGCCTTCGTAGCGATGCCAACCGGGGGCATGGCTTCCGCTGCTGTTGCGGCGACAAGCGCTAATATTGAAAGAGCGACTTTCATCATATCATGCTCCCTTGAACACCGGCTTGCGCTTTTCCAATATCGCATCAATCGCTTCGCGATGGTCGTCCAGCTGCTGTAACACGCCTTGGAACAAGGCAGCCTGATCGAGATTTTCCTTCAGCGTCACGCTCTGCGCGGTTCGCACCAGTTCCTTGGTCTTGCGGATTGCCAGCGGCGGTAGCGCAACGACCATTTCGGCCAGTTCATAGGCGCGGCTGAGCAGAGTTTCGTTTGCCACGACTTCCGATACCAGGCCATAATCCAGCGCTTTGTGGGCATCTATAAATTCACCGGTAAACAGCATCTGGTTGGCTTTCGCCTGTCCGATGATTCGCGGCAGCAACCACGCACCGCCATCACCGGGAATGATGCCGACGCGCAGAAAACTTTCGGCGAAAATCGCATCTTCGCCAGCGATGCGGATATCGCACATGGTTGTCAGATCATTGCCCGCGCCAATGGCATGGCCATTGACCGCCGCGATCACGGGCACCGAGATTTGAGAGAAAGCGAGCGGAATGCGCTGGATACCGGTTTTGTACCAATTTTCGATTTCCAGCGGCGTCATATGCTGCTTGGCGGTCATTGCCTTGATCTCATGGAGATTGCCACCTGAGGAGAAGCTCTTGCCATTGGCGGCCAGCACTACGCAGCTTACCCCGGCGTCGGCATCCGCCTTGTCGATCGCATTGACCAAGGCTTCGCACAGATCCTTCGAGAGTGCATTGCGCGTTTCCGGTTTGTTCAACGTGATTGTCACGATGCGGTCATTTTTCTCGTAGAGGATGACGTCATCCATCAGAAATTCCTTTGCCCTGCGTTTCTTTTCTATGTCGCTGTCATTGCAGGGGATGGTGGATTCTGCAAGACTCGCTCGAACCTAATCGGTAAATGATCTAATGATGACCCCGCGGAACAACCCTATCTCTGGCGATGATGCGGCTGGCTTCACACTGGTCGAATTGATGGTCGTGCTGCTGATCATCGGACTGATGGCTTCGGTTGTCGTCTTTTCCTTTCCCAGTGGCAGCAGCGATCTGGAGGAAGATGCACAGCGATTTGCCGCGCGCACTGCGGCGCTGCGCGACAATGCAATCCTGCAATCGCGGCCAATGGCGGTGCAGGTCACGCCGTCCGGCTATAGCTTTCTGGAACGGCGCAAGGGCAGCTGGCTGGTGATCGAGGACAAACCCTTTGTGTCGACCAACTGGTCGAGCGGCGTGACCGCGAAAACCGGCGAGACCGGACCGATGATGATCAGTTTTGAAAGCACCGGTCTGCCCAGCGAGCAGGCTGAGCTTGTGCTGCAGGGCAAGGAGCAAAGCCGCCGTGTGCTGATTGCGCCAATGGGCGATGTGAAGCTGGCCGGAGCGGCACCATGATCAGATTGGGCAAATATACCGCCAAATATGCGGCCAAACGTGATGAGCGCGGCTTCACCCTGATCGAAATGCTGGTCGCACTGTCGGTGTTCAGCCTCGCCGCCCTCTCGCTGATCCGGCTGCAGGCCTTTACCACGCACAATGCCGCCGAGCTGGAACTGCGGGTGGTCGCGCAATCGGTGGTCCGCAACCGGGCTGTTGAGATACTCACCGACCCGCGCCCGCCAGCGCTGGGTGAGCAGGGCGGAGAGGTCGAAAATGGCGGCTGGCAATGGCAATGGGGGCAGGATGCCAAGCTGACCGAGGACCAGCGCTTCATCCAGGTCGATATCAGCGCGCGCGAGCAAGGCAGCGGTGCACCCGCTTCGCTCACCATATTGCGGCCATCGGGGCTTTTGCTGGACGAGCCGCCGGTTGGGCCGCCTGCAAACTAGAAAACTGTCCGGACAAATCTCATGTTTCACCTTTGTTTCGATGGAAACACCGTTTAGAAGAGTCAGGAAAATTGGCTAACAGGCAGAAAAATGAACGAATTCGAAGACGCGATAGAAGGTTTTGATATGGATGACTTGCCTGAAGGGGATGAGTCCATGCTCGAATGGTGGGATTTTGATGATCCGGCCGAGATGGTCGATGCCGTCGCCGGCGATATCCAGTTCATTATCGAGAGCGCTCTCGATGCGCGCGGGGATGCCTTGCTGGCGCTGCCTGCGAGCGATGAAGCCATGCCTGTGCTTGAAGCACTGGCCGAAAAGCCGATCAAGTGGAAATATGTCACGATCATCCCGACAGACGATTTGCTGGTGCCGCTCGATGACCCGCGCAGCCATGCGAAGAAGCTGGCGAGTCTCTTTCTGACCCGCGGCGCGCGAGTGCTGCCGCTGGCACCGGATCATGAGGATTATCATATGGCTGGCGCTGCGGCCGATGCGCGGCTGCGGGACACAAAATGGCCACCAGATTTGGTGTTGCTGGGCATGGGCCCCAACGGTAGCACCGCTGGGATCATGGAAAGCGTCGATATGGAAGAGGCTCTTGACGGACCTCCGGGAAAAATTGCCATTGGCCTGCTTCCCGATGATGGCGACACGCCGCTGGTGACGATCACCAAGGCCGCGATTTGCGAAGCGCGCACCGTGGTGGTTCTGCTCAAGGGCGCAGTCAGCCAGACGATGCTCGAGACGGAAATCGAACAGGGTGCGACCAGCACGGCCCCAATCGGCCGGATATTTGCCGATTTGACCGTGCCTGTGGATATATATGTGGAGAATTAGGGGGGCTATTGCTGCCTTCTATCGCCGACGGATGTGACTATCGATTGATTTAACTGTACGATTAAACCATGGTGCCGGGAAAGCGAATCGCCCAATCAGGCGATCGAACACTTGGAGAACGCTAGGCCATGCATCCTTCTGTCCACGCAAAGGAAAATCCCGACAAGCCAGCCGTAATCATGGCGAACTCCGGGGAAATCATCACTTATGGTGAGCTGGACAGACTTTCCAACCAGATCGCTCAACTCTATCGCAGCCGCGGCCTTCAGATCGGCGATACAGTAGGCGTATGCATGGAAAATCATCCGCAATTTTTCCCGATCACATGGGGATCTCAGCGCTCGGGTCTGTTTCAGGTCGCCATTTCGAGCCGCCTGACCGCCGAAGAAGTTAGCTATATTTTGAAAGATTCCGGAGCAAAGCTGCTGATCAGTTCGCGGCAAATGCTGCCGGTCATCGATCAGGTGCGGGCGTTGAATCCTGATGTCGAGCAATTGATATATGGTTCGGAAGACGAGCGGAATATCGAACCGGCGCTCGAATCGATGCCGATGACGCCGATCGCCGATCAGCGCGCTGGCATCGATATGCTCTATTCATCGGGCACGACCGGTCAGCCCAAAGGCGTAAAACTGCCATTGCCGCTGGATGAAGATATCGCCGGGCCCAATGGCATAGCGGGGCTGGCCCAGATGATTTTCGGCTTCCACAAGGACTGCGTCTATCTCTCCCCCGCGCCGCTATATCATGCCGCGCCGCTGCGCTGGAACATCGCGGTGCAGGCGCTCGGCGGCACCAGCATCGTGATGGAAAAATTTGATCCTGAACATGCCTTGCAGTTGGTCGAGAAATATAAGTGCGATGTTGGCCAGTGGGTGCCGACCCATTTTGTCCGGATGCTGAAACTGCCGGAGGAAATACGCAGCAAATATGATACCTCCTCGATCAAGAGCGCGGTCCATGCCGCTGCGCCGGTTCCGGTTCCGATCAAGGAAAAGATGATCGAATGGTGGGGTCCGGTGCTCAACGAATATTATGCCGGAACCGAAGGCAATGGCTTTGTTTTCTGCAACAGCGAAGGCTGGCTGGCGCATAAGGGAACGGTCGGACAGCCGATCAATTGCACCGTCCATATCTGCGATGAAAATGGTGATGAAGTGGCCGTTGGTGAAGAAGGTCAGATCTATTTCGAGAGCGGTTCCAAGTTTGAATATCATAATGATCCGGAGAAGACCAAGGCGGCAACCCATGAAAAGGGCTGGACCTCGCTCGGCGATGTCGGGAAGCTCGACGAGGATGGCTATCTCTACCTGACCGACCGTAAGAGCTTCATGATCATTTCCGGCGGAGTGAATATCTATCCGCAAGAAATTGAAAATCTGCTGGTCACCCATCCAAAGGTTGCGGATGCCGCCGTTATTGGTGCGCCGGACGAGGATATGGGCGAGAAGGTCGTCGCGGTCGTGCAGCCGATGGATATGGCGGATGCGGGCGAGGATCTGGCACAAGAGCTGGAAGCTTATCTCCGCCAGTCGCTCTCCGGCGTCAAGATTCCGCGGCGGGTAGATTTTCGGGCAGAACTACCACGCCACGCCACGGGCAAGCTTTACAAACGTCTATTGCGCGACGAGTATTGGAGCAAACAGGGAGGCGGGATAGTCTGATGGCAACGCAAGCAGAACCAATTTTGTCCGGGCCGGATGCGCAGGCGATTATCGACCCCGCTAATTATGTTGATTGGGATGGATTGCTCGACCGGTTCGATGAAATTCGCCGTGAAACGCCAGTTGTGCGGGTGGTTAATGACGAGGTGCACGATCCGTTCTGGCTGGTCACCAGCTATGATGACGTGATGCGGATCAGCAAGGACAACAAGCTGTTCCTCAACAGTCCGCGCAGCGTTACATTTAGCGATAAATCCGGTGGTGCATTCGTGAAATCGATCACCGGCGGCGATCCTAATCTGGTGCGCTCGCTGGTCGCGCTTGATGCCCCGACCCACCCCAAATATCGCCGGCTGACGCAAGACTGGTTCATGCCCAAGAATATCAGCCAGATGGAAGACGAGATCCGAGCGCTGGCCAAAACCACGGTAGACCGGCTGGTCGATGCCGGTGGCGAAGCTGATTTCGTACCGCTGGTTTCAGCGCCCTATCCGCTCCATGTGGTGATGCAGATATTGGGCGTGCCGGAAGCTGATGAGCAGCGCATGCTGTTTCTCACCCAGCAGATGTTCGGCGGACAGGATGAAGATCTCAACAAGTCCGGTATGGCAAATATGACGCCGGAGCAAATCATGCAGTTGGTGGTCGGCGCTGTCGCCGACTTTGAGGTCTATTTCGCGAAGCTTACCGAAGAAAAACGCGCCAATCCGTCCGATGATGTGGCGAGTGTGATCGCCAATGCGAAAGTCGACGGTGCGTATCTCAGCGACCGCGATATGGCTGGCTATTATATCATCCTGGCGGCTGCGGGGCATGACACGACCTCGGCTTCGACGGCAGGGGCGATGATGGCGCTGGCCCGGGACCCCGAACAATTTGCGCGGCTCAAGGCCGACCGCGATCTGCTCTCCGGGATTGTTGAGGAGGCGATCCGGTGGACGACGCCGGTGCAGCATTTCATGCGCACGGCTGCTGAAGATACCGAGCTTGGTGGACAAAAAATTGCCAAGGATGATTGGTTGATGATCAGCTATATTGCAGCCAATCATGATCCAAGCGTCTTTCCCGACCCGCGTAAATTTGACGCGTCACGATCGCCCAACCGGCATCTGGCTTTCGGTGCCGGCGCGCATCAATGTCTCGGACTGCACATGGCCCGCATGGAAATGAAAATATTGTTCAACGAACTGCTCGACCGGATCGAGACGCTGGAACTGGCTGGCGAGCCGATCCGCGCCAAATCGACCTTTGTCGGCGGCCTCAAAACCCTGCCGATACGATATAGTCTATCAAAATGAATGGCGCGCAAGGCCTTGTAATCCGCTATAAGCGACTCAAATAGAATCCAACGGCAGACCCCATAGGAGAGAGAAATGGTTACCCAATATAAGAATTTGATCAATGGTGAGATGGTCAGCACTTCGCAGATGCTGGACGTTGTAAATCCGGCCAATGAAGAAGTGATCGGTCAGGTGCCAGCATGTGGTGCTGCCGAGCTTGATCAGGCCGTCGCCGCCGCGCGCGCGGCATTTAAGACTTGGTCGAAAAAGCCGATCGAAGACCGCCGCAAGGTGGTTCAGGCGATTGCTGCTGTGATCAATGAGAATAATGACGAGCTGTTCCGTTTGCTTACCGCAGAGCAGGGCAAGCCGCACGCGCAGGCGCAGGGCGAAATCGCCGGCGCGGCCTATATGGCGGGTTCCCAGGCGACGCTGGAACTCGAAGACGAGATTAACGAGGATTCGGCCGAGCGGCTGAGCCGCACCCGCCGCGTACCGGTCGGTGTTGTAGGCGGCATCGTGCCTTGGAATTTCCCGGTGATGATGGCGGTGCAGAAAATTGCCCCGGCTCTATTGTCCGGTTGCACGATCGTGCTCAAGCCGTCGCCATTCACACCACTGACCACATTGCGCCTTGCCGAGCTGATCAAGGATGTCGCCCCTCCGGGTGTCGTCAATATCATCACCGGCGAGGATAGCCTCGGTCCGTTGATCACCGGACATCCTGATATCGACAAGATCACCTTCACCGGATCGACCGCAACCGGAAAGAAGATCATGGAAGGTGCTTCCAAGGATCTCAAGCGGATCACGCTGGAACTGGGCGGCAATGATGCCTCGATCGTCCTGCCCGATGCCAATGTCGAAAAGGTCGCCGAGCAGCTGTTCTGGTCGAGTTTCACCAATGCCGGACAAATCTGCGTCGCCGCCAAACGCATCTATATCCATGAGGATATTTATGACGAACTCAGCGCTGCGATTGCCGCGTTTGCCAAGAATGTGAAGGTTGGCGATGGCGCGCAACAGGGCACGGCGGTCGGCCCGATCCAGAACAAGAAGCAATATGAGCGGGTTCTGGAACTGATCAAGGATGCCAAGGATAACGGCTATAAGTTCCTGGTTGGTGGCGAAGCACAGGATGAAAGCATTCCTGGCTATTATGTACCGATCACGATCCTCGACAATCCACCGGAAGATGCGCGGATTGTCGCCGAAGAGCAATTCGGTCCGGTCATGCCGCTGATGAAATTCAGCACCACCGACGAAGTCATCGCGCGCGCGAATAACAGCGAGTATGGCCTTGCTGGCGCTGTGTGGACCGCCAATCCTGAGGAAGGCGTTCGGGTTGCCGAACAGCTCGAAACCGGAACCGTGTGGGTGAATGAATTTCTCCACCTGTCGCCTTTCGCACCTTTTGGCGGGCATAAACAGTCCGGCTTTGGCGCCGAATATGGAAAGGAAGGCCTGCTCGAATTCACCTATCCGCAGGTGATCACGGTCAAGAAAGACAATGTGCCTGCCTGACGCTGGCAAGATATGATTTGAAGGAGCCGGTTATCACAATAGTGATGGCTGGCTTTTTCATTTGACGCTAGCGCCCGTGCGGTTTAACCGGTCAGTTAAATCTTCGACTCTCAACCATTTAAAGGAATAAGACTATGGCAGAAGCCTATATTGTTGATGCGGTTCGTACCGCTGGTGGCCGTCGCGGCGGCCGGTTGGCCGGTATCCATCCGGTAGATCTGGGTGCTGCCACGCTCAATGCCATTGCCGACCGCAATGATTTTGATACCAGTGCGATTGAAGATGTGATTACCGGTTGCGTCTCGCAAGGCGGCGAGCAGTCCGGCGATGTCGGCCGCAATGCGGTTCTGGCATCGAAGCTGCCGGAGAGCGTTCCGTCGGTTTCGATCGATCGTCAGTGCGGTTCTTCACAACAGGCCATTCAATTCGCGGCGCAAGGCGTTATGTCCGGTACCCAAGATATGGTTCTGGCGCATGGCATCGAGAGCATGTCCCGCGTGCCAATGGGTTCGACATTCAAATTGTTTAAGGATGCGGGTCTCGGAACCAACATGTCAGAGGGGCTCAAAAAAGCC
>JABMNS010000333.1 GCA_013204445.1 Sphingomonadales bacterium | reverse complement strand
GTGACGCACTGGCCCGGCTACCGATGAGCCCGCGGATGGAAAGCCTGAATGTTTCCAACGCGGCTGCCATTGCACTATATGCTGAATATACCAGAAAAAAGGCGGATTAGTCGTGGGGAAATATAGCAAGTGGGCCTTGGCTCTGGTCGCGCCGTTGCTGCTGACAGGCTGCTTGCTTATCCCCGGGAAGTTCGAATCGCAATTGCGATTGATGAACGACGGGACCTATAACTTTACCTATAATGGCCAGATGCAAATGGCGGAAGCAGACAATAACCCGATGTCTTCACAACCCGGGACGATGTCTTTTAATCCCGAAGAACAACGCTGTTCCAACCAAATTGACAAGAAAACCGGGAAAATAACACCTCTGCCTTATGGCGTGGTCGACTATGACGATCCGATGGACGAGACAGCGGATCCCTCTTCCTATGAAGACCGCCAGTGCACCGCCGCAGAACTGGCGGAGATGGAACGGGAATTTGACGAACAGATGGCAATGATGGACGATGATCTTGGCCAAAGCGGAAAAACCGACGATTCCCAGAAAAATACTACCATGGGCTCGGTTTTTGGCGGGGCAGTGCCGGGCGATGACGAAGGCTTGAAAAAATTCGCCGCACAACTCGCCAAATATGACGGCTGGAAAAAGGTCGAATATATGGGCGATAACCTGTTCGAGGTCGAATATGCCGTCAGCGGCAATTTCGACCAGATGTTCGCATTTCCCACCATACCGGGCGCGACGATGCAATTTCCCTTTGTGCAGATCCTCCGGCGAAGCGGCGGCGAACTCGAAATACTGACCCCGGCTATGGCTGGACCAGGCGGCCTGGCCGGTGCGATGGGGCCCATGCCGATGGGCGGCCCGTCAGGTGAATCCAAGACACAGCCAATTGATGGGACGTTCACCATCGTGACCGACGGCGAAGTGTTGACGAACAACACCGACGACGGCCTGACCATAAGCGGTTCAACGAAAAATATGCGTTGGAAGGTTGATGGCACCAGCGGCCCCGACGGCAGCCCGAGCGCGATCGTCAAATTGGCAAGATAGAAAAGCCGGACAAGAAAAAAGGGGGCTGCTGGAAAGCGCCCCCTTTTTTATTCGATCGGACAGTTCAGTCTTCTGCGGCTATCCGGACTTTCAGACCATCCAGATCATCAGACAATTCAATCTGGCAGCTGAGACGCGAAAATTCATCGCGGTGGTCGCTGCTTTCCAGCAGATCATCTTCATCTTCGCTCATGGCCGGCAATTTGGCTTTCCAGTCGGCGTCGATATGGACGTGGCAAGTCGCGCAGGAGCAGCAGCCGCCGCACAGCGCCAGCAGTTCATCAAAGCCATTGTCGCGAATCGCTTCCATGACGCTGATTCCGCTATCAACGGAAACTGCTTTTTGTTCGCCATCGCGGCCTGTTACGTGAATCGTTGGCATAGCTACCCCTTGTACTGACTGTTAATTGAAAATCCCGCACGCTATGTCCGGACGGTCAAAAAGAATCAAGAGCCGAAACGGCGACGGGAATTCAATGGGCCTATCAAAAGAAACGATCCAAGCCGGGCTGAACCATGTCAGCGCTATCGAGCCAAGGCTAGCGGCAGCCATTGCGCAATCCGGCTATCCGGAACCGCGGATCCGTCCGGAAGGCTACGAAACATTGCTCCGCACCATCGTCGGCCAGCAGGTCAGTGTCGCTTCAGCGGCAGCGGTCTGGAACAAGCTGGAAGCCCGGCTCGGCGATGGTTGCCCGGCCGAAGCCCTGATTGCCAGCGAATTTGATGAACTGCGGGCCTGCGGGCTGTCTCGCCAGAAACAGGGCTATGCCAGAAGCTTGGCGGAACTAATCCTCTCCGGCGGGCTCGATCTCGACAATCTACCTCAAGACGACGAAACAGCGATCGCACTGCTGACAAAGATCAAGGGCATTGGCCGCTGGTCAGCGGAAATCTATCTGCTATTTGCGCAGGGCCGCCCCGATATCTGGCCGGGAGGCGATCTTGCGATCCAGGTCGGTGTCGGCAATTTTCTGGATCTAGCGGAGCGTCCGTCCGAAAAGGCCGTGCGCCAGATGGCCGAAGCCTGGTCGCCGCATCGCGGCGCTGTGGCGATATTCACCTGGCATCATTATCATGTGATGGTGATGTAACCTCTAGATATCCAGTGGGTGGTTCCACCAGGCCGTGTCGGTGAAGGCGCGCATATCCAGCTCGAACGTCCAGGCCGAGCGATGCTGGTGCGCGACATGAAAATAAGTATCGGCAATCGCGCTGGGTTCCATCAGCTCGTCCTTGCCATTGGCTTTGGCTTCCAGCAATTTTGCAAAGCGCTCAGGTCCGAGCAGCTTGCCCAGCGTATCCGGCGCATTGACCGCGCTATCGATCAATATGTGGGCGACATGGATATTTTTTACCGCAAATTCGGCGTTCAAAGTCTGGCATAGCATCCGCCGTCCGCCCATGGCGGCGGCATGGCTATGCTGTCCGGCATTGCCGCGCATCGCCGACGTCGCAGAGGTCACGAGCAAGGCACCACCGCCGCGTTCCACCATCAAGGGAAACAGCTTTTGCGCCACCCGGAACACACCGAGATTGCCTATTCGCCAGCCCAGTTCAAATGTCTTCAGCGGAGTGTCGGCCAAAGCCCGATTGCCGATTTGCGCCCCGAGATTATAGACGGCAACAGTGATCGGGCCGATGTCCGCTTCCAGTTCGTCGATCAACTTCTCGATCGACCCTTCATCCACCGCATTGAGCAGGTGGCCCGAAGCCTTGCCACCGGACGCCTGGATTTCGGCAACCATATTGTCGAGACCATCCTGATCGCTCCGGCGACACAAAGCGACATGATAGCCATCTTGCGCAAAACGTTTGCCGACATGGCCACCGATGCCGGCCCCTGCCCCAATGATCATGCATACGTCCACCATAAGGTCAGTCCTTCATCGGTTATTTGAGAAACGGATTGAGCTTCATGACTTCTTCCACGAAGGACCGCGGCTTCTTCCAATTTGCCGTTTTCAAATTGGTCTTGAGGTCGAGCGTCTTGATCACATCATTGATGAAATGGACGCAGTTGCGCTTGTTGAGACTGTAGCTTTTTTGAGGAATACCCTGCCATTTTTGCACCACGGCCATCAATTTACTATATTTTCTATCATCGATTGTGACGGTGAAGTGCGGGTTACTGCTGGCGATATACTTGGCCGGCGGTGCCTTTACATGGCCGTTGACCGACCCGAATAATATGCCCGGGGTTACGTTGACGGCGGTAAATCCAAATGCGGTGTCGACCTTCTTGCCGTCGGCCAGTTCGCCCTTGGCGACAAAGAAAGCGTGCGGGAAATTCTTGCCAAAATCATGCGAATAGAAAGTGACGGTCACTTCAGCGCGCGCGCCCACCGAAAAACATGCCATGAACAGCAACGTGACCAGTCCGGCCATTCTCAATATATATGCAAATCCAAATCTCACTGTTATTCCCTCAACCTGTCATTCAACCAGCGTGCAGTCTGCCTCGGCGTTTTCTTGTCATCTTGGCGATCTACCATATAATTGGCTTTACGCATGTTTTCCACCGTGATCGCGCTGACTAGCGGATTTAGTGCCGCAACAAATATATCGTCGCTGCTGCGTTTCGGGGCCAGCAGCATTATCGCTTCATAGGATGGCACCGCCCCCTTGCTATCTTCCAGTATGACAAAACCATTCGCCGCTATCCGGCCGTCGGACGAAAAGGCGGAAATAACGTCGACCTCGCCGCTGGCCAGGGCCGGATACATGAAGGTCGGACTAAACGACCGGGCATGTTTGAAGCGGATCGGATAGGCGACCTGCACCATCTGCCATTCGGGCCGTTCGAGAAACTCGACATCGGTGCCAAAATTGAAATCGCTCGACACCCTAGCCAGATCATCCAGCGTCCGAAGCGACTTTGCCCGGGCGTCTTCCGGTCTCACGGCAAAGGCATAAGTGTTTTCAAACCCCAAAGCGCCGAGCATTTTGACGCCGTGATTGGCGCTGGTCCATTGCGCAATCTGATCAAGCATCGCCGCTTTCGGCAGCATATCGTTGCGCTGCATCTGGTTGGTCCAGATCGTCCCCGAATAATCGACATAGACGTCGACATCGCTCGCCGACAGCGCCTGAAACACAATCGCGGAACCCAGGCCATCGCGATATTGGACTGTATAACCCGCCTCTTCCAGCCGCGACCCGATCAGCCGCGCAAGAATATATTGTTCGGAAAAATTTTTGGCCCCGATCACCACGATATTGTCGCGTACGATCATCAGCGGCAGCGTAGCAATCAACAGCCCCGCCGCGATGACAGCCATCCCGGCTACTACCAATATCCGCCGCCGTTCGCGGATTCCTCGTTCGATAAGCCCGAGCAGCAGATCGACCGAAATGGCAAGCGCCGCCGAAAACAGGCAGCCGGTGAGCACCAGCGTCCAGTTTTGCGTCTGCAGTCCGGCAAAGATCAGATCGCCGAGGCTGGGCTGGCCAACCGTCGTCGAAAGCGTTGCCGCGCCGATCGTCCAGACCGCTGCCGTGCGGATTCCGGCCATGATCGTCGGAGCGGCCAGTGGCGCTTCGACATAATATAATTTTTGGCCGCTGGTCATGCCGAGACCATCGGCCGCCTCCTTTGCCGCTGGGTCGACTCCGGACAGTCCGGTAACCGCGTTGCGCAAGATCGGCAGCAGCGCATAAAGGGTTAGCGCGAGCAGCGCCGGCAGAAAACCGAAAGCGGATATGCCTCCGCCCACCAGAGCCGAGAGGCCGAGCAGCAGCGGGTAGAACAGCGCCAGCAGTGCCAGTCCGGGGATCGTCTGGATGAGACTGGCGACCGTTAGAACGACCGTAGCAATTTTCGGTGACCGCGCCGCACAAATTGCCATCGGCAGGGAGATGACCATCGCCAAAAACAAGGCCGACACGCTGATCTGGACATGAGCGGCGAGCAGTTCCGGCACGCGGGCAAAGGCTTGTTGCCAGGACCCGGTCATGACAATTTGCTCAACGCGATCAGATGCGCGGCCTGGGCGCGGGGAATGGCGACCAGAGCCTCCGCTTCTTCCGCGACATTGCCGGACAATAGGTCAGCGGGTGTGGCGTCCGCCTTGATCTGACCGTCCTTCATTACGAGGATACGATCCGCGAGATAGAGCGCTTCTGCCATGTCATGGGTGACGATGATGCTGGTCAGGCCAAGCTTGTCATGCAGCGCCTTATATTGATAGGTCAGATTGTCCCGCGTCACCGGATCGAGCGCGCCGAAGGGTTCGTCCATCAGCATCAGGCCGGGCCGGGTCGCCAGCGCCCGGGCAACCCCCACCCGTTGCTGCTGGCCGCCGCTCAGCTGCTCGGGCATGCGAGAGGCCATGTCCTGCGGCAATTCAACCAGATCAAGCAGTTCCGCCACGCGATCGGCGCGCGCCTCATTCTCGCCCGCCAGCTCGAGACCGATCGCGATATTGCGCGCGACCGTCATATGCGGGAAAAGGCCGATATTTTGGAAGACATAGCCGATCCGGCGGCGCAGGATATGAGGATCGATCGATTCGACAGGTTCGTCGCCGATCCGGATAGCGCCGCTGTCCGGTTCGACCAGCCGGTTGATCATTTTCAGCAGGGTTGATTTTCCCGACCCGGACAGACCGACCAGAGCCACGAGACTGCCAGCTGCGATTTCCAGCGATAGCGAGTCAACTGCGCGAACCTTGCCATAATGGCGGCTCACCTTGTTCAGGCTGATTGAAGGACCGGAGACACGCATCGAAATATATAGTGGCGCTCTTTGCCGCGCATGTCCAACCCCACTTGACGCGACCAACAAAAACGGCTCGAATGAACATTAATGTTAATAACGAAACGGGAGCGGAATCATGGGCTATCAAAGCGGGCAAAAGACAATTTTCATAACCGGCGGCGCATCGGGTTTGGGCCGCGAAGTGGGCCGCTATTTTGCTGCACAAGGCTGGTTCGTCGGGATTGCCGATATCAATGAAAAGGGCATGGCGGAAACCGCGGCGCTGTTGCCCGACGGCCAAAGCTCGATCCATAGGCTGGACGTGACCGACCGGGCACAATGGAAACAGGCGGTCTCCGAATTTGGTGTGATCACAGGCAGCACGATGAATGTCCTGTTCAACAATGCCGGCATTGGTGAAGGCGGAGCGATCCAGGAGATGGAAGATGCCGCCATCGACCGGATGATCGCGATCAATCTTACCGGCGTGATCAGCGGCACTCGCGCCTGTTTCGAGATACTCAAGAGCACGCCCGACAGCTGCGTCCTGTATACCGCATCGGCAGCAGGCATTTACGGGGTCGCCGATCTCAGCGTCTATAGCGCCACCAAGTTCGCCGTGCGTGGCCTAGCCGAATCGCACGATATTGAATTCCGCAAATATGGCATCAAGTCACGCTCGCTGATGCCCGGTTTCATCGATACCAATATCATTTCCGAGGTCGTCGAAGGCACCAACCAGAGCGGTAAGGAGCGGCTGGAAGAAGCGGGCATCATGGTCAGCCCGGTTTCGATCATCGGGCCAGCGGCCTGGGGCGCCGTGCATGGCGACAAGGTGCACACGCCGGTCAATAAGATGGCAAAACAGCTGGCCTTTGCCGCGCGGTGGATGCCCGGCCGCATGCGCAAACAGTCCGTCAGTCTAGCCAGCAATCTCGGTGATGTTCTGGCCGGATCGGAAGAAAAATAGCGCCTAGAGGCAAAGCTCTATGACATTTGCCAGATCTACATCCCGTTGCGACAGGCCGCCATTTTCTCCCGCATCATGGGTGGTCAGTAAAATGTCTACCCGGTTGTAGACATTGAACCACTCGGGATGATGGTCGGCCTTTTCCGCGTGCAGGGCGACGCGGGTCATGAAAGCAAAGGCTTCAGTGAAGTCGGAAAATTTGAACGAGCGGCTGATCGCATCACGCTCCGCGTCATATTGCCAGTCGGAAAGCTTGGTCAGAACCGCCTTGCGTTCGTCATCGGTCAGTTGCGTTACCATATTTCTTGCTCCTCGCTTGGCTTTCGCGCCAATTCGTGCCTTAAGTCTGAGGGATGAATAAGGGACAGTCAACAGGAAGCAACGATCGGCTCTTCTCCGAGGCGTTAAGCTGCGTGCGCGGCGGACGAATATTGTTCCGCGGCCTTACATTTGCGCTTGAACCGGGACAGGCAGGATTGCTCACCGGCCCCAATGGTGTCGGCAAATCCAGCCTGCTGCGCCTGCTGGCCGGCCTGCTCCAGCCGTCCGCAGGCTTGTGCAAGATACCCGCGAACAAGGCGCTGTGCGACGACAGGCTGGCGCTGGATGAACATCTGCCGTTCGAACAGGCATTGCGCTTCTGGGCGAAGCTGGATGGCAAGGGACAGGCGGAGGTTGCCGCTGCCATGGTGGGGGCCGGGCTGGATCATCTCGCCGAAGTGCCGGTACGCTATTTTTCGACCGGGCAGAGACAAAGGGCGCGGCTCGCCCGAACCTATCTGGCCGACGCAAGATTGTGGCTGCTCGACGAGCCAGCCAATGGCCTCGATACGGATTCGGTCGATCAACTGGGGCGCGCGCTGCAAAGCCACCTGGACGATGGCGGGATCATTCTCGCCGCGAGCCATATCCCGTTGCCGATCGTTTTTGACTTCACCCTGCAGCTTCAGCCACTGGAAGAATTAGAAGCATGTTTGTGATGAATAGCATCGCCACGATCGTCTGGCGCGACGTGAGGCAAAGCTACGCCAGCGGCGGAACCTGGCTGCCGGTGATATTCTATCTCTCGGCGGCGACGCTTTTTCCCTTTGCTGTGGGTCCGGACCGCGAGTTGCTGCTGCAGACCGGCGGCGGGATTTTGTGGATCTCAGCCCTGCTCGCCACCCTGCTGCCACTCGACCGGCTGATCCAGCCAGATCTGGAAAATGGTATTTATGATCAGTTGATCGTGCGCGGCCTTTCCGACGAGATGATCGCAGCGGCTCGGCTGGTCTCGCACTGGCTTTCCTTTGGCCCGCCACTGCTGTTAGCTGCCTTTCTGGCGAGCGGTCTGATGGGACTGGAAGGCGAAGCGCTCGGCACGCTGCTGGCGAGCCTGGCGATTGCGACACCGGCGCTGGCCGGCCTGGCGGTGATGATCGCATCGCTGACCGCTGGCCTCAAAGGGGCCGGCGCACTGGGTGGATTATTGCTGGTTCCGCTGGCCATTCCGCTACTGATCTTCGGCGCTGGCAGCCTGTCAGCGCAAGGCGGCAGTGCGTTGCTGTTTCTGGGCGCGATTTCCCTGATGCTCGTCGCCATCACTCCCTTTGCGGCCGGAGCGGCTTTGAGCGCGGTCAGGGAATAGAGCCGAAGTCAGTGATCTATTTTTGGTGAATCAACATCCATGCATCGACTGCT
Source organism: Sphingomonadales bacterium (assembly GCA_013204445.1). Taxonomy (GTDB): domain Bacteria; phylum Pseudomonadota; class Alphaproteobacteria; order Sphingomonadales; family Sphingomonadaceae; genus Parasphingorhabdus. Next base: position 437 of record JABMNS010000333.1, on the reverse strand, counting down.
TTCGCAGAGCGCTCATGTTTTTCGGCCGCTGTCAGATTTATTTTCTCGCCATAGCGAAGCATCAGATCCATTCGCCCCATGACCAGAGCGGCAAATATTTCCGCCGATGATCGCAGGTCCGAACTTTGAATTTCGCCTTTTTTAATTGCAGCTTGCAGCAGTTTGATCAGATTCCCAAGCAGCGCGCGCGGGCCGTTGTCGAGGAAATATTCGCCAATCTTCGGATCCCGGTTCACTTCCGAGGCAAGGATTCGTTCAAAGCGAACCATTTCATCTCGCATCAGGAAATCCAGCATATTCTCACCGGCTATTATCAGGATTTCGCGAAGGCTTTTATCGTCCAGATTTTCGCTGACAAAATTGTCGTTCATATGGCAGCATTCCGCCTTGACCACTTCGCCGAACAGATTTTCCTTGTTGTCAAACCAATTATAGAT
>JABMNS010000332.1 GCA_013204445.1 Sphingomonadales bacterium | reverse complement strand
TGTGGGCGGCGAGCAATCGGGGCATATGATCATGCTGGATCATGGCACCACCGGGGACGGGACAGTGGCTGCCTTGCAGGTATTGAGTGAACTGGTTGAGAGCGGCAAACCGGCAAGCGAATTGTTACATCTTTTTGATCCGGTTCCGCAGTTGCTCAAAAATGTCCGCTATAGAGGCGGCCAACCGCTCGAAAGCGACAAGGTCAAGGCCGTGATCGCGGAAGCGGAGAAGGAACTCAATGGTTCCGGGCGGCTAGTGATCCGCAAATCGGGGACCGAACCCTTGATAAGAGTGATGGCAGAAGGCGATGATGAAGATCAGGTTCATGCGGTGGTAGACCGGATTTGCGCCGTGGTCGAGGAGGTGGCTGGCTGATGTTAGGAATGCGTCCCGATTGTGAAAGCTGCAGCAAGGATTTGCTGGCCGAACAGGCTGGTGCATTGGTCTCCAGTTTTGAATGCAGATTTTATGATAGCTGCGATAAAGACAAGCTGCACGGCATCTGTCCCAATTGCGGCGGTGCGTTAAGTCCCAGACCGACCCGTTCGCAGTCGCTGCTGGCCAAATATCCGGATTCTACCGAGCGGAAATATATATGCTGAGCTTTCTTGATGCGCTGGACGCCAGAACCATCGTGGTTCTTGGTCTGATCCTGCCAGTCCTGATGACTCTGTTGCTATTTTTATTCGCGCGCGGCTTTTTTCGCCGGTTCTGGATTTTGATCCTTTTGATTGCCGTGGCTATCGAATGGTTCCTGATCGTCCAAGTCGGGCCGCTGTTCCTGTGAGCGGAAATTGTCTGCGGATATTGTCGATCGCCGGTTCGGATAGCGGCGGCGGCGCGGGAATACAGGCGGATATCAAGACCATCACCATGCTCGGTGGCCACGCGATGACCGCAATCACCGCGATCACCGCGCAAAATACATTGGGTGTGCAAGCCGTGCACCGGGTGCCAACCGAGATAATATTGGCGCAGATTGAATCCGTGGTCAGCGATATTGGCGTCGATGCGATCAAGATCGGGATGATCGGCAGCGCCGAAGCGGCGCGGGCGGTGGCGGATTATCTGGCGAAACTGAGCATCGCCATCGTCTTCGATCCGGTGATGATCGCTACCAGTGGCAGCGAACTTGCCGATGGCGACACGATAGCAGCCTTTGGCAAGCTGATGGACGTTGCATCGGTGGTTACGCCGAATTTGCCGGAGCTGGAAGCTTTGGGCGGCAGGGACGAGATATTGAGCCATGGCTGTCACCTCGTCGTCAAGGGTGGTCACGGAGCGGGCGCTGTGGTGGTTGACGAGCTTTATGCACCCAGCGGTCTGATCAGAAGGATCGAAGGCAAGAAACTGGATACCAGCGAAACCCACGGTACCGGCTGCACCTTTGCCAGTGCGCTGGCTGTCGGCCTGGGCCGCGGGCTGGATCTGAACGCGGCATTTGAGCAAGCGATATCGTTCACCCGCATCGCGATTATTGAAGCACCAGGCCTCGGCGCGGGCAGCGGTCCGCTGGGCCACCAATTTGTTGCCGGCTTTCAGAATGAGCAGCGATGATAGCCGGAGTGGATGAGGCGGGCAGGGGCCCGCTCGCTGGCCCGGTCGTAACTGCTGCGGTCATCCTGCCAGAAAATCACGCTATTATTGGACTGGATGACAGCAAGAAACTTACGGCCAAGGCGCGAGCGCGGCTCGAATGTGAAATCATGGATCGCGCCCGCTTTTCGATAGCTCAATGTTCCGAGGCCGAGATTGACGAAATCAACATATTGCAGGCGACCATGCTGGCGATGACGCGGGCGGTTGAGGGTCTGAATATCGTCCCCGATCATGTGCTGGTTGATGGCAATCGCTTGCCCAAATGGGGTTTTTCAGCTGAAGCGGTGGTCGGCGGGGATGCGATCCACCCCTGTATCTCAGCCGCCTCTATTCTTGCGAAGGAATTTCGCGATCGGCTGATGATTGCCGCGGCGGAACAATATCCGCAATATGGCTGGGAACGGAACAAGGGCTATGGCACGTCGGAGCATCTGGCGGCGCTCAGGCAATATGGACCGACGCCTTTGCACCGGCGGAGTTTCGCGCCGGTGTCTCAGCTTGAATTGCTTTAGGTACTTGCTCTAAGCCTCTGCTTTTGCTGGCTTTGGCGCGATTTTTCGGTCTGCCAAGACCCATTCGCCGCTTTCGCTTTGGATATATTGGGGTTGCCGCGTGACATTCCACACCAGACCCATTTTCTCCAGCAGCAGCAGGACGTAGCCGGCGATGTCGATCTCCCACCAGGCCATGCCCTGAAAACTCGCGCGCGGATGCTTGTGGTGGTTATTGTGCCAGCCTTCGCCAAAGGTCAGCAGAGAGAAGATAAAGCTGTTCTTGGCGGTGCCAACACCCTTTGTGTGCCGCTGTGACCCGACGACATGGGCGTAGCTGGAAATGCCCAATGTGATCTGTAGGACGACGAAGGTCCGGAAATAGCCACCGATCAGGATGGTGCCGATGACATGATCCCAGCCGCCAAAGGCAAGGCCCCAGATGCCAGGAAAGATCATCAGCGAGAAGATCAGCCAGAACCAGCGTGTCTTGTGCAGCCACAGTACTACACTATTGTCGGCAAGCCCCTTGCCATAGATGCTCATGTCGGTGACGCAATCATCCATGAACCAGCCGAAATGCGAGTGGAACATGCCTTTCAGCTTGCTTGTCTTGCGACCCCGGCCGTCGAGCCAGGGGCTGTGCACGTCGCCAATTTCATCGCTATGGGCATGGTGGCGCCGGTGATCGGAAGCCCAGCGCAACACCGAAGACTGGATCGACATTTGCGCCATCGCCCCCAATATATATTGCATCGGGACCGATGTATCGAACGCCTTGTGAGAATAATAGCGGTGAAAGCCGAGTACGATCCCGAGCATCAATATGATATAGCCAGCGATGAAGGCCGACCATTCGACCCAGCTGGTGTCATAGGT
>JABMNS010000035.1 GCA_013204445.1 Sphingomonadales bacterium | reverse complement strand
GCTGATTTCGATATTGGGCATGATCTTCCTGTGGTGGGCGCGGCCTGATGCGGAAAATATGGCGGTGCATGCCGAAGCGACCTTCTGGTATGTCCTGCCGTCCCTGCCGATGTTTTTGTTGATCCCGATGATGCTGCGCAATGGTGCCGGTTTCTGGCTGTCGCTGGCGGCCGGATGCGTGCTGACGATCAGCCTGTATATGATCATGGCCTTTGTCGGTCGCCGCATCGGTCTGCCGATCTGAGATGATCATTCTCGGTCTCGATCCCGGACTGGGCACCACTGGCTGGGGCGTGATCGTGGCGGACGGCAACCGCCTGTCCCATATCGCCAACGGCCAAATCAAGACCGACCCGAAAATGGCTATGGCCAGCCGGTTGCTCAAGCTCGACCTCGAACTGACCGACCTGTTGCTGGAATATAGGCCGGATGGCGCGGCGGTCGAGGAAGTGTTCGTCAACAGCAATCCGCAGAGCACGTTGAAGCTGGGCCAGGCGCGCGGCGTGGTGCTGCTCGGCGCTTCCCGGACCGGGATTGAAGTCGGTGAATATTCGGCGCGGACGGTGAAGAAATCCGTGGTCGGTGTCGGCAACGCGGACAAGGATCAGGTGCAGGCGATGCTCCGGATATTGCTGCCTGGTGTGAAGCTGGCTGGCGCCGATGCCGCCGACGCGCTGGCCGTGGCGATCACCCATGCGCATCATCGGAAACGGTGAAACTTAAAAGAACGAAACAACGTTCGCACGAAGACACAAAGTCACCAAGGCAAGCTCTTGGCACAATTCGCTTAGTGCCTGCGTGTCCTCGTGCGAGGCGATGTTTTGATGCCCGCTGGCGTGGGCAGAGAAAGAACAAAACAAAAACTCGACAGATTCGCCTGCTGCGCTAAAACACGACTATGATTGCAAAGCTCACTGGGACCATCGACGAAATTGGTACGGACAATATCGTGCTTGATGTGCAGGGCGTCGGCTATCTGGTTTTCTGCTCGTCGCGCACCATCGCCGCGATTGGTGGCAAGGGCGATGGTGCGACCATCTATACCGAGATGCAGGTCAGCGAGACCGACATGCGCCTGATGGGCTTTGCTAGCGGCTCGGAACGCGACTGGTTCCGGCTGTTGATATCGGTGCAGGGCGTCGGCGGCAAGGTTGCGCTGGCGATATTGTCGGCCCTGGAGCCCGAAGAAATTTCGCGGGCTATTGCGATGGGCGACAAGGCGATGGTCAGCCGGGCCAATGGAGTGGGCCCGAAACTGGCGCTGCGGATTGTCAACGAATTGAAGGACAAGGTCGGCGGGATTGTGGTTGATCCGATTGCGGGCCGCTTGGTCCATGCGCCTTCGAGTAATAGCGCGGACGCAGTTAGCGCGCTGCAGAATCTGGGTTTCAAACCGGCGGATGCGAGTGCGGCGGTGGCTGCGGCGGATGCCGAAGCGGGGGATGGTGCGACACTGGATGCTCTGGTGCGGCTGGCGTTGAAGAAGGCGGCGCGGTGATGCAGATGGATGAACGCACTCGCTGTCCTCCATGCGCTTGTAATGGGATAGCTTTTAACGGATCACGCAAAGACGCGAAGGTGCAAAGGGGGCGGGGCTCGACGCACTATCTTTGCGCCTTGAGGTCTTCGTGTGAAATATTATCGATTGGAGATCCAAAGAACTGGGTTCCCGCTTTCGCGGGAAGGGCCGATGGTCTAAGTCGCCTTCATGACTGAAGACCGCCTCCAATCGCCTGAACGCAAAGTCGAAGACATCGACGCAGCGCTGCGTCCGAAAACGCTTGACGAATTTATCGGGCAGGAAGCGGCGCGCGGCAATCTTCGGGTGTTTATCGACGCTGCCAAGGGGCGCGGTGAGGCGCTGGATCATGTGCTGTTCTTTGGCCCGCCGGGACTGGGGAAAACGACGCTGGCGCAGATTATTGCACGGGAGCTGGGCGTTGGTTTTCGCTCCACTTCCGGACCGGTCATCGCCAAGTCGGGCGATCTCGCGGCGCTGCTGACCAATTTGGAAGAAGGCGATGTCCTGTTTATCGACGAGATTCACAGACTCAATCCGGTGGTCGAGGAAATACTCTATCCGGCGATGGAGGACCGCGCGCTCGATCTGATCATCGGCGAAGGGCCGTCGGCACGCTCGGTTCGGATTGATCTGCCTGCCTTCACCCTGATCGGCGCGACCACGCGTCAGGGGCTGCTAACCACACCGCTACGCGACCGTTTCGGCATTCCGGTGCGTTTGAATTTCTACTCCACCGAGGAACTGGAACAAGTCGTCCACCGCGCTGCGCGCTTGCTCGATCTTCAAATTGCCCCCGATGGTGCCACCGAAGTTGCTCGCCGCGCGAGGGGAACGCCTCGTATCGCCGGCCGCCTGCTCCGCCGGGTAAGGGATTTTGCCAATGTTGCGGGGACCAGAATTGTCGACCAAAAGACTGCTGATGCATCATTGACCCGGCTGGAGGTCGATAGCATCGGCCTAGATGCGATGGACCGGCGCTATCTCTATATGATTGCGGATATCTACAAAGGCGGCCCAGTCGGTGTGGAAACATTGGCGGCAGGCCTTTCGGAACCGCGTGACACGGTGGAAGAAGTGATCGAGCCCTATCTGATCCAGCTCGGCCTGATCGCCCGGACCGCGCGCGGCCGGACGCTCAATGACCGGGGGTGGAAGCATCTCGGGCTAAATCCGCCTGCGGGGAAAGAGGTGGACGGGGAGTTGTTTGACTAGTCTGTCGTCCCGGCGAATGCTGGGGCCTAACCCGCCTTCGTTTGAGGCGTGATATTGATTTAGATCCCAGCCTTCGCTGGGATGACGAATTAACTAAGTTGCTCCGCCGAAGCCCAAGTCGCATGGGTGCCGCTCGATATCCGGTGCGGCAATATGATTGTGCAGACGGGCCCCGCCGTAATATCCTTCGCATCGATGATGATACATTCAGACCGGTCCTGCACCAGGTCGGTGATGAAGCTGATCAGATAGCCATCATCTTCTGACTGCGCGTTGGCGCGCGCGATGAAGGGGGCTTCGGACCCAAATCTTTGTTCGCCGAAACTATAATGCTCCGCTTCGCCGGTCTCCAGATCATGTTTGGTCAAGCCGTTGAACAGGAACCAGCCCGGCTCCCCGGTCACGCTATAGACATAGCGATAGGGCTGGCCGACAATTTGCTGGTTGATCATTCCAAATTCAACCGGATAGTCGTTGAACAGGGTCTCTTCGCTCGTCTCGCCGGTCTTCAGGTTGAACCGCCAGCGGTGCAATTCGGGTTTGAAGCTGTGCAGGTCGATGCTTGCGCCCATGCTTTCATAGCCGGACGGGAAATTGGTGAGCGGTAGCGGCACCGGGTCGTTCTGGAAATAGCCGTCGAGGATGATCTCGTCGCCTTCCTCATAAGCATTGGCCCAGTGGAGCACATAAGTAGGTTTTGCGTTGAACCACCTGATTTCTTCCGGCTGGCCCATGCGCGGGATGATACCAAAGCTAGTTGGTTCATCCGGATGCCAGGCGGGGATGCGCAACCCTCGGTCGAGTAGATCTTGTCTCCAGTAGAGTGGGCAGTTGTTGAAAATCGCGAAATTCTCGGTGAACGCCATATCATGCGGCAGGCGCGGGCCGGGCAGTTCGATAGGAATGATGTGCTTGAGCTGGTTGTCCGGACCGACGACACCATAATGGAGATAAGGCGCCTTGGTCGAATAGTTGAAGAATAACAATTCGCCAGAGGTTTCATCGACCTTCGGATGCGCGGAAATGCCATCTTTCGGCACCCAGTCCGCTGTGCCCAATGTATCGAGCGTCTCCGGATCGAGCCGATAGCCTTCGCCGCATTGATAGAAGGTCGAGAGAATCGCGCCGGCATGGACCACGACATCGGTCGAACTGCTGTCCTTGATGCTACCATGCGCGCCCCAGCCGGGTCTTTTGCTATCGGACGGCTTGCCCATGATGCCAGCCCACAGGGGTCCTCCAGCTTGCTGTTCGGCTTCAAAGCCCTCGGTGCGGACAAAGCGGTTGCGATAACTTGCCTTGCCGTCCTTGATCCGGATGCTGTGGATCATCCCGTCGCCGTCAAAAGGATGATAGCGGCCAATGCTGTCATGCACCGGATTTTCGGTGTTGCGGACATAAAGGCCATCGATATCGGCCGGGATTTCGCCGATCACTTTCAGGTTATCACTGTCCAGTTCCTCAAAAACCGGGGCCCAGGCGCCATTGCGATAGGGGTGGTCATTGGGCTCCAGCGTTACCTTCACCTGATCCACCTTTGTTGCCATCAGTCGCGCAGCAATTCGTTGATACCGGTTTTGGACCGGGTTTGCGCATCGACCGTCTTGACGATCACGGCGCAATAAAGAGACGGTCCTGGCATGCCATCAATATTCACTGTGGGCGGCAATGTGCCCGGCACTACGACCGAATAAGGCGGTACTTCGCCGATCCAGATCTCGCCGGTGACCCGGTCAACAATCTTGGTCGATGCGCCGAGATAGACGCCCATCGAGAGCACGGCACCTTCGCCCACGCGCACGCCTTCGGCAACTTCGGCCCGAGCGCCGATAAAGGCGCCATCCTCGATGATCACCGGACCGGCCTGCAACGGTTCCAGCACGCCGCCGATGCCAGCGCCGCCGGAAATATGGACATTCTTGCCGATTTGCGCGCAGCTGCCAACCGTAGCCCAGCCGTCGATCATGCTGCCTTCATCGACAAATGCGCCGATATTGACAAAGCTTGGCATCAGAACGACGCCGCGCCCGATAAAGGCACCCTGCCGGACGATGGAGCCGGGCACCGAGCGGAATCCGGCCTCGCGGAAGCGGTCCGCGCCCCAGCCAGCGAATTTGCTTGGCACCTTGTCCCAGTGATTGGCGCCGCCGGGGCCTTCGATCAGATGATTGTCGTTGAGCCGGAAGGAGAGCAAAACGGCTTTTTTTAGCCACTGGTTGACGATCCATTGGCCGTCCTTTTTCTCCGCGACCCGGGCGGTGCCGTTGTCGAGCATGGTCAGCGCCTGGTTGACCGCGTCGCGCTCCGGTCCCTGTGTCGTGATGCTCAGTGATTCGCGCTTGTCCCAGGCGGCGTCGATTACGGTCTGCAATGCTGCGGTCATGTTGGTTGTTCTTCCTTGGCGGTGTGGAGGCCGGTTACCCAGCTTTCCAGATCGGTGATTTCATGGTCAATATAGGCGGGATCGTGTTCGCGGCCAGCCCATTCTGCGCCGGTGTTAATCCACACGGTGGTCATGCCCAAATCTTTCGCCGGACGCAAATTGCGCGCCATATCTTCGACAAACAGGGCGCGGGTCGGGTTGATACCGGTGGTAGCAATCATGCTATGATAGGCGGCTGTCTGTGGCTTGGGAATGAGGCCCGTATCCAAAATATCGTGCATCTGGTGAAACAGGCCGTCCAGGCCGCGTTTTTCCAGCACCCGTTCGGCATAAGGCCGGTCGGCATTGGTGAACACAAGCTTCTCGCCGGGTAGCGCTTCAATCGCTGCCCGAACCAGCGGTGCAGGCGACAGGCGGTCCATATCGATATCATGAACAAAATCCAGGAAATCGGTCGGGTCAGTGCCATGATGATGCATTAGGCCGGCCAGCGTGGTGCCATGATCGTGGAAAAAGCGCTTCTGGATTTTTCGCGCTTCGACTAGGTCACATACGAGGGTGCGGGCGATATATTCGCCCATCTTGATATCGATAAGCGCAAACAGGTCGCACTCGGCCGGATAGAGCACATTGTCGAGATCAAAAATCCAATGATCGATGTGGGAAAGTTTGGGTGGCATGGCGCAATCGCCTAAAGGCCGTTTCCGGCAATCACAAGCTGCAATATTGACTAGGCCCGCGCTCCAGCACCCTTGATACTTGTACTATTGTGACGGAGAGCCTTGAGGACGGTATCGACAATGCCATCGGCATCTAGGCCCGCTTCGGCATATTGCACATCCGGCTTGTCTTGATCCTGAAATATATCAGGCAGGCGCATGGTACGGATTTTGAGCCCCGCGTCGGTCAGGCCGTTGTCAGACGCATAAGTCAGCACATGCGCGCCGAGGCCCCCGATGGAGGCTTCCTCAACCGTGACCGCGACCTCATGCGTCGTCAGCAATTTGCGGATCAGCTCTTGGTCGAGCGGCTTGGCGAAGCGCAAGTCGGCGACGGTCGTGCTGAGTCCTTTTGCTTCGAGCCGTTCTGCGGCCTTTTTGGCTTCTTCGAGTCGTGCGCCGAGCGACAGGATCGCGATCTTGGTGCCCTGCTTGATGATCCGGCCCTTGCCGATTT
>JABMNS010000034.1 GCA_013204445.1 Sphingomonadales bacterium | reverse complement strand
GGACCAGACTCACTGTATATTGAGCTGGCAGAGCTTTGCGGAACCCGCTGATTATAGCCGAATCCTGAAGACCTATGACATGACAATCGGATTCAATGGCCAGCCACGCAAAGATAGTCGTCTGCTGTGCAGTAACCCAATCAATGGCGATATTGATTCGCCTGCCTTGGCAACGGCTAATCTTGGAACTCTGGTTCCAAATGATGATCTGAGCGAAGCGACTCTGGTCACTGGATCAATCCCGGCAAGATGCGACAAACAGGGCTTTCTGTTGATCGGCGACCCACCCGAAATCGGTCCCTATGCCCTGCCCGGCAATAACTACCATGTTTACGACTACAGCCTATTCTGGGCCAATATACGCGCCGATGCGCGGCTGAGGATGGCGTCATTTCTGGTTCGCTAATCTCAGATGATGTCGCGGCCTTCGCTCAAGCCCTGCCGGATGGAGGTCGGCTGCTCGGTCTGGATATCGGTACAAAAACGGTCGGCATGGCTCTGTGCGATTCCCACTGGACCTTCGCCACGGCTGCCGAGACCATTGAGCGACGCAAATTTTCCAAGGATCTCGAGCGAATCAAAACGGTGATTGCCGATCAGAATATCGTCGGGATCGTGGCTGGCCTGCCGCTCAATCTGGATGGCAGCCAGAGCCAGCAAACCCAGGCCGCCCGCTCTTTCGCACAAAATCTGAAGCCGCTTGGCCTCCCGGTTTTATTGTGGGACGAACGGTGGAGCACGCAAGCTGTTACCCGTGACCTTATTGCGTCGGATGTCAGTCGAAAAAAACGGGCCAAGGTTGTCGACAAGATGGCCGCTGCCTATATTTTGCAAGGCGCCATTGACAGGCTTGCCGCATTGGCATGATACCTCTATAGCTCCCGCTTTAATGACATTGCAGCAAACAGTTTCACCGCATCAGTTTCCCACCGGATCGGATGCCTTCCCCCATCGACATCTATTGGGCATCGCCGGGCTGCAGCCCTGGGAGATATTATTCCTGCTGGAAGAAGCCAAGCAATGGGTCGATCTCAACAAGAAATCCAGCAAGCATGCGGACCGTTTGGATGGCCTGACGGTTATCAATGCGTTTTTCGAAAATAGCACGAGAACGCTGCTGTCCTTTGAAATTGCCGGGAAACGCATGGGGGCCGATGTCGTTAATATGCACGCCGCCCAATCGAGTATCAAAAAAGGCGAAACGCTGATCGATACGGCGGTTACCCTGAACGCGATGAAGGCCGATGCGATTGTCATCCGTCACGGCAGTTCCGGCGCGGTGCAATTGATCGCCGACAAGGTCGACTGTCCGGTGCTCAACGCTGGCGACGGCAGCCACGAACATCCGACACAGGCGCTGCTCGACGCGCTGACGATCCAAAGACGCAAGGGCGAGATCAGCGGACTTACAGTCACCATCTGCGGAGATGTGATGCATAGTCGGGTGGCGCGATCCAATATCTATTGCCTGACCACGCTTGGTGCAAAAGTGCGGGTTTGTGCGCCGCCTTCCCTGCTACCTGCCGCTCTTGACCGCTTCAATGTGGAGGTATTTACAAATTTTGACCAAGCACTCCTAGGCAGCGATGTGGTGATGATGCTCCGACTTCAGAACGAAAGGATGAACGGTGATTTCATCCCCAGCCCGCGCGAGTATCATTATCTCTATGGACTGACGCGGGAACGGCTGATGCTCGCCAACAAAAACGCGCTAGTGATGCACCCGGGGCCGATGAACCGGGGAGTCGAAATTGACAGTGACGTTGCTGATCATCTTGAACATTCCGCGATCACCGAACAGGTTGAAATGGGGGTTGCCGTGCGGATGGCCTGTCTTGATATCCTGACCCGCAAGTCCCGCGGCGTGGAGGGTTGGTCATGAATCATATTTTCACCAATGCACGTCTGATTTTACCGGACGAGGAACAGCCAAAAACAGGTCGCTTGGTTGTTGATGGTGATCGCATCGCTTCAGCGGGTAATGTCATGGATGACGGGCCTGGAAAAGAAATCGACTGCAAGGACAGAATATTGGCACCGGGAATCGTCGATCTGGGCGTTTTCGCGATCGACAAGCCCGCCTTTCGCTTCGGCGGGATTACCCGGGCCGCATTGATGCCCGATCAGTCGCCCGTTCTCGATCTGCCAGCGATGATCAAGCAAAGTGCCGCTGAGGGCAAGCCTGACCTCTGGTCGCATCCGATAGCTGCAGCAACCAAGGGACTGGCGGGCACGCAGCTGGCAGAAATCGGCTTGATGAAACGGTCGGGCGCCAAAGGGGTTGCCACGGGCCGGCAATGGATTGCGGATAGCGGTATCATGCTGAAGTTGCTGCAATATTGCAAATCACTGGATTTACCGCTGATTGTGCACAGCGAGGATGCTGGACTTACCGCAGGTTCGGTTGCAACGAATGGAGAAACCGCTACCCGGCTTGGCCTGGCCAGCGCGACCGCTGCAGCCGAAGCCGTTTCGATAGCCCGTGATATTGCGCTAGTCCGCGAAACCGGGGCCCATTTGCATTTTCGTCAGGTTACCACTTCGGACGGCCTGAATCTGATTCGCGCGGCAAAATCTGAAAAACTGCCAGTGACCTGCGGCATTACCCCTGCCCATCTGCTTTTGTCCGATATCGCAATCAGCGATTTCCGAACATTTGCCAGACTTTCGCCGCCGCTGCGAAGCGAAGAAAATCGCTTGGCCTGTGTTGAAGCGGTGAAGGACGGAACAATTGATGTGATTTCTTCGGGCCATGATCCGCGAGGCCCCGAGGACAAGCGCCTACCCTATGCGGAATCCGCCCCAGGCATGGCAGGGGCGGAGACATTGTTGGCTCTTTCATTCACACTGGTTCGTGATGACATTGTTTCGATCGGTCGCCTGTTCGAGCTTTTATCCGCCAATCCTGCAAAAATCCTGGGGGTCGAGGCAGGGTTGCTACGACCGGGATATGAAGCGGATTTCATCCTGATCGATGAGGACAGCCCATGGCAGGTCGATACCCGCAAAATGGCCGCCGCCGCCGGCAATACACCCTTTGACAGGCTTCCCGTGCAGGGCCGGGTGACGGCGATGTATAAAGGCGGCAGAGCTTATTAACAGCCTCTATCTCAATTTTGAATGGACTAGCGTGAGGCGAGCTTTTTCACAGCCTGGCTGGCCATACGCGATGGTGCGGCTTTGTTGACGTCTTTTGAATGACGCACGATACAATTGTAACCCTTAGCCTTGATACCGTAACACATGGCTTCGGCTGCTTGCGCGTTGCCAAAGCCGATTGCAGCCAATCGGTATAAAGTCCGACCCTTCACGTTGACCGGTGAACTTGCATATTGAAAAGAAGTCAGATCGCTGTTTTTGGCGGAAAATATCCCCCAGGCACGCTTGGCACCTTCGGGCGAAGAAAAAGCACCAAGTTGCACAGAATGGGTCCCCGATGTCGAAGTGACGGGTTTCGAGGCTGGCTGATAGGAAGTTCTTTGCAGCACAGGTTTGGCCGCGGATACGTCCTGAACGGCATCAATTCTAGCCGGTGCCGACATATTCCTTTCGACGACAAATTTTGTCGACGGCGCAACACGGGCCGGTTCGGACTGTGCCTTGATTACCGGAATATTGGTCGGTGCCCTTCCTGCTATATTGCTGGCTGGCACCCTCACAGACGCCACTTTGACGTTATTTTCCTTGGCCAGGAAATCCACATCATTCTCGGTCTTTGGGGCAGGGCCAATGGCCGGCAGCGGGCCAGTGCGATCAAAGCTGGCCACTTCGCGTTCATAATCTTCATCGGCAGACGCTGCGACATTTGCTGGTGCGTAGCTAGGCTTGAGAGCCAGTTGAACCGGTTGACCCGGATCATTCGCGACTGGAGTCACGTTTAGCACCGTCGCAACACGTATTTCATAAGCGCCGGGGCGCGCCATTTGGGCCCATTCCATAACCCGGTCATTGACTGCTGCCGGCTCCACATCCTGCACGGCCATCAACTTGGCTTCTTGCCATCGACCGTCCAAAGCATAAGCGAGGCCGAGATTCTGACGGGTACGATCAGTGACATTGGATTCACGGATCGCTTGCTCCAGAACTTCAATTGCAGCCTTGCTATCACCGGTCAGCGCCAGAGCAAGACCATAGTCAGCGGCCGGAATATATTGGCGATTATTGATAACAAGAGCTTTCGCCTTGTCCGCCTTGCCCTGACCCAATTGCGCCAGACCGAGGCTCAGAATCGTCCGCGCATCGGTCTTGCCCAGTTCCATAGCATCGAGAAAACTGCGTTCCGCGGAAGCCAAACGACCGGCGGACAAATAGGTCTGACCCAGCAGCGCCCGTGTTTCAGGATCGCTACCAACACCGGCTACCGAACGCTCAGCATAGGCAATCGCTTCTTCAAGACCGCCTTTTGCCAATGCTTTTTCGGCTTTCTTGGCATATTTCGCGCCATCTTTAACCGTAGCCGGTTTGCTCGACATAGATGCAACAGAGCCGCCGCCAAAGGGGCCACAACCTGTCAACAAGGTGGCAACCACGATGGAGGAAGCAGCCATTCTCAAAATTAGATCGCGTTTCATTTCTATGCCCTCGCATTATAAAGTCAGTCGTTTCCGTGCAAAATTCTCTTCAAGCCGTGTTCAAGCAACTCAGCGCGGCGGAACGCGCTCGGCCAGATCGTCCAGTTCGGGGATAGTGCTCAAATATTCGTCCAAAGCCTTCGTTACCAATTTCTGCGCCGAGACGTTTTTAACCGCTTTAGCCAACCGCAATTTCAAATGTCTTCCCGGATCGAGACGAAGGGTGAACGCCGTTTTTGCCCTACGGGTTACGGATGTCGGGGCCGGGCGTCGTTTTTTGGCCTCACTCTTTTGAATGCTGATGGCTTCCAGTATCGAAGAGTTTTTGACAGGTGGTTGCACTTCCCGGGAAAACGACTTTGATATCGGTGCCGCGATAGATATTTTTTCGGCTGTTTCGGTCGCCACTTCATTAGCAGGCTTCACCCCCAATTTGGCGGCGATTTCTTCCTGCTGCTGCCTGACGACGGCGCCAGGATTCGGGATTGCTTCGGCCAGGGGATTATTATGAATATGCCCGACCGAATGCGCGTCATGATCAGGGTCGGCATCGTAACCCATGTCATTCCAACCCAGATCTTCATGCGTTTCACCAAAGTGATCGGACGAATGGTCAGGAAAATTCGTGAAGCCCTGACGACGCATCGCCGGCTTTGCACCACCTTTTCTGGCCAAAAGGCTGGATGAAAGGGATGCAAGTGGTTTCGGTTCGCTCATTTTTTCAGCCCCTCCCATCACGAACCAACCACCCGGCGGCCAAAATTGCCGCCTGACCGTTGCATGCCTGCGTTGACATTCTGTGCCATCATCGGAGCGCTGAAAATTGTCCGGCGGAAATTTTTCTCAAGCCGGTCAGAAATATAAGACCAAAGATTGACAATCTCTTGCGCTGACCGGCTTTTGGGGTTGACTTCCATCACCGTACGGCCGTCGATCATCGAACCGGCAAAATCGGTGCGGTGATGAACGATGATCGGCGCGACAGTGCCATGCTGAGACAGCGCTACAGCCGCTTCCGAAGTGATCTTGGCTTTCGGCGTCGCTCCGTTCACGACAAAAAGCAGGCTTTTGCCAGCTCGTTCACAAAGGTCAACAGTGGCGCCGACGGCTCTGAGATCATGCGGACTGGGGCGCGTCAATTCTGCGACGGAAATCACGCTCTGGATCGCCATGGTGATGGCTGGTGGGGTATCGATGACCGCCAGCTTGAATCCCTGTTGGCGTAATATTGCTAGATCCCCAGCAAGCCGTGAAACTGTGGTTTGCGCAAATGCCGGTAATTCTGATTCCCGCTCGTTCCACCAGTCGGCCAAAGAACCCTGCGGATCGATATCAATCAAGACGACAGGGCCAGCTCCGGCCAGTTGTGCCTGTACAGCTAGATGTCCCGATAATGTCGTCTTGCCGGAGCCTCCCTTTTGCGAAGCCATTGCTAGAACTCGCACGCTCTTCCCCTTTTTCAATTTCGGCAGAATTTGCCCGAAAATTTCTATTCGGGTGCTTTTGTGACAGAACAGATCTAAAATTGGGTTAACAAGCTCGAGCCAAATTTTGCCCTGATGATAATATAATTTTCATCATACCGGCAGAGGATCACTGAACGGCCTCTCCAGTTTTTGCTAGAATTGAAGAGTCCCGGCAGTTTAGCAATATGGAAATAGCTGATATCGAAGATTTTTAAAATTTTTGTTTACCAAGGAATATTCCATGAAAAGAGCTTATCATTCCATCGCTCTGTTGCTCGGCATGGAGCTATTTCTGGTTTCGGCACCGGCCTTGGCGGATGTCAAGACTGGCGTTGATGCTTGGGGACGCGGCGATTTTTAAGCAGCGATCAACGAATGGCGCGGACCTGCCGACAAAGGCGATGCCGATGCACAGTTCAATCTGGGACAAGCGTATAAGTTGGGCCGCGGTGTTCCTCAGGATCTGGGACAGGCGGAAAAATGGTACAAGAAAGCCGCGGATCAGGGACATCTTCAGGCGAATGACAATTATGGCCTCGTGCTGTTCCAGGCCAACCGCCGGAGCGAAGCCTTGCCCTATTTGCAGGCCTCGACAGAACGCGGGGAACCGCGGGCGCAATATGTTCTGGGCACAGGCCATTTCAACGGCGATTTTGTCAAAAAGGACTGGATCAAGGCCTATGCGCTGATGACCCGCGCCTCGGCCCAGCGACTGCCGCAAGCAACCACTAATCTTGCCCAGATGGATCGCTTCATCCCGATTGAAGACCGGCAGCGTGCCATCACGCTGGCCGGTCAGATGGAACAGGACGAGAAGCGCGTCAGAACCGCACAGACTGGCGGCCTGCGGCCAGCACAGTCGACCGGAGCCGTGCAGGTGACACAATTGCCGCCGTCTGGTCCAGCGGTGCCCGCTCCAGCTCCGACGACCGACCCGATCACTACCGGCGTGACCTATGCTGCCACCCCGAAACCTGAGCCAGCAGTGCCCGATTCGACGAAGACTCCGATCCGCGCCGTGCTAAGCGGAGACTGGCGTGTGCAACTGGGGGCGTTTGACGATGAGGATAAAGCCAAAAATCTTTGGGACAGCCTCGAAAAGAGCATTTCTGAACTGGCCGGATTGCAGCCTCATCTGGTCAAGGCGGGCGGCATCACCCGATTGCAGGCAGGGTCTTTTGCAAGCCGGGCGCAAGCAGAATCGATGTGCAGCAGCGTCAAAGCCGCTGGCTATGATTGTATTTCAAAGCAGCGCTAGAACGCGCTTATTTGTGGACCCACTGGTCTGCGGCAATACCCTGAATATATAGCAGTGCCGTCAAATCATTATATTTGATCGCCACGTCGGCGGCTTGTGCAGCCTTCGGTTTGGCATGATAGGCGACGCCAAGACCTGCCCGTTGCAACATCGGAATATCATTGGCACCGTCCCCAACCGCCATGCATAATTCCAAGGGCAGGCTCGCCGCTTGCGCGCCCAATTTTAGCAGTTCAGCCTTGCGGCTCGAATCGACGATCGGTCCGTCCAGAGCTCCGGTCAGGACGCCCTCGCCTTCGTCCAGAATATTGGCATAAAAAAATTTAAATCCAATGGCTTGCGCGACAGGCTTGGCAAATCTTGTAAATCCGCCTGATACCAGAATTGTAGCGGCACCGCTTTGCGCCATGGTCCGGACAAGAATTTCCGCGCCCGGCATGATTTTGACCCGTTCATCCAGGCATTGCTGGATGGCAGCGGTATCCAAGCCCTTGAGCAGCGCGACCCTGCCGCGGAGCGCTTCTTCAAAATCCAGCTCGCCGAGCATCGCCCGCTCGGTAATCGCTGCGATTTGCGTCTTGATGCCTGCATAGTCGGCCAGTTCATCGATACATTCGATAGTGATCATCGTGCTGTCCATGTCGGATATCAGCAGTTTCTTGAGACGGTTTGCTTCCGGCTGCACCGCAATATCGATTTCTCCCGCCATGGTTTCGAGATGCGCGCGCGCTGTAACAG
>JABMNS010000331.1 GCA_013204445.1 Sphingomonadales bacterium | reverse complement strand
TGACCACGGCGGCTGAGATCAGATTATATTTCTGGAAGCGCAGCGCCACTTCTTCCTGATCCATATCGACCGGAATCAGGGTCTGCTCGCGCTTCATCACATCGGCGATGGAGATTTCGCGCGGGGTTCTGAGGATCCAGCTCAACTGGCAGGTGCCAATCGGCCGGAACGCCGGATCGACCACATAGATTTCCCAGAATTCGGTGGTCAGATCGTCATTCTTGCGCAGATAGTCGATCAGGTCGCCGACCATCATATGTTCGGGCACCGCGACAAATTCGCGCTGCATGATCCGGCCGGCAGTTTCCTCCTCATAGGTGAGGGCGCTTTCGATCGCGGCACGGTCTTCGGCATCCAGCTCGGCCAGCACAGCCTGTTGCTCGCCTTCGTCAAGATCCTCGATAAGCGCGACCGCGTCATCGGTGTCCAGTTGTTCCGTCAGGTCGGCAATCTGGCCGGCATCGAGCACTTCGATCAGGTCGTCGCGAACATGCTCGTTCATCTCCGCGAGCACGTCGGCGCTCACCAGATCGCCGAGAGCGCTGGCCAGCGGTGCGCGTTCATCCGAATCAACCAGCTCGAACAGGTCGGCGATATCGGCATTGTGCAGCGGATTGACCAGTTCCTGCGCCAGGACATAATCATTATTCTCAACCGCGTCGGAAACCGAGCGGACAAATTCGTCGGTCAGCCGGTTGTCATCATCGAGGACGTCTTCGCGTTCGATGGTAATATGTGGAGCGTCGTTGATATCGGTCATCTCGATGCTCCCTTTCTGCGCGCGTTCGGCTGCTTACTAGTCGTTGCGACGTCGCAATTGCAATCTTTTGTGACAAATATCGCCAGGCAGGGTGATTTTTTCAAACGCCTTGCCTATATGCGGCCCAAGGACGATTCAATGAACAAAAAGGAACACGCCTCATGGCCCACGAAAAAATGACTCTCCACCTCGAAACCGGCGATGTCGAAATCAAGCTGCGCGCCGACCTCGCTCCTAATCATGTTGCCCGGATCACCGAGCTGGCAGCCGAAGGCTTTTATGATGGCGTCGTCTTTCACCGCGTCATCAATGGTTTCATGGCACAAGGCGGCGACCCTACCGGTACCGGCATGTCCGGCAGCGACAAGCCCGATATCGCGCAGGAATTCTCCAAGGAGCCGCATGTCGAAGGCACTTGCTCGATGGCCCGGACAATGGATCCGAACAGCGCCAACAGCCAGTTTTTCATCTGCCTTGACGATGCCGGTTTCCTCGACGGTCAATATACGGTCTGGGGTGAAGTGACCTCCGGCATGGAAGCTGTTCACGCGCTTCCCAAAGGCGAACCACCAGCGAAGCCAGGCGCGATCAAGTCCGTAACCCTCGCCTGATCGCCCATAATGCGTCTCGATAAACCCAGGATTGCCCCGCTCGCCGAGTCAGAACTTGATGACAAGAGCAGGGCGATGCTGGGCGAGCGTTTCAAGGCCGGCAAGATACTCAATATCTTCCGGACGCTTATAAAAGCACCAAAAGCCTATGAGGCGTTCATGTGGTGGGGCGGCTATATCCTGTCTGACCATAATGACCTGCCGGCGCGCGAACGCGAGATCATCATCCTGCGCACCGGCTTTAACTGGAAGTCCGGCTATGAATGGGCGCAGCATGTCCGGATTGGCAAGGACTGCGGTCTGACCGATGCAGAGATAGAGCGGATCAAGGCGGGGCCGGATGCGCCGGGTTGGACGCCGCTTGAACGCGCGATGCTGCAGGCGACCGATGATCTGACCGGAGACGGGCATGTCGCCGACGCCACCTGGGCAGCGCTAGCGGAGCTGAATGAGAAGCAGCTCATGGATCTGGTCATGACGGTGGGACAATATAGCCAGGTTTCGATGCTGCTGAACAGCTTTGGCGTGCAGCTCGACGATGATCTGACGCTGGATCCCGACCTTACCGCCTAGGTCCTGATCCTAGAGACCCGCTTTGACCACCCAGTCATGGAAAATCCGGACCGCGCGGTTTTTCATGTCGCGTTTGCGGCATACAAACCAGTAGCTATAGGGGCTGTCGACTTGATAGTCGAACAGCCGAACCAGCCGCGCATCATGGGCATCCGAGAAATGGCCGCCGTGCATGATTGCGATGCCGAGGCCCTGGGCTGCCGCTTCCAGCATGAGCGGGCCACTGTCGAGATGGTCGATACCGGCAGGCTGCAGATCGGGTAGTCCGACCGCTTCCTTCCACTGGTCAAAAGCCCGGGTCATGTTGCTGTGGATCAGGATATTGTGATTCTTCAGGTCCTCAGGCCGTTTTACCGCATTCGGCCCCTTGGTCAGTTCTGCCGATGCAATGGCATAGACCTTGTTGCTGTCCAGCTTCACCGAATAGAGGTTGGGATCGACATCGTCGCTGATGATGATCGCTGCATCCACGGTATCGCCTAGCATGTTTTCGGCATGGGACGACGTATCGACGTCAATATGCAGCTTGGGATATAGTTTTTTCAGTTCCGGAAGACGCGGCAGCAAACGCGTTGCTCCGAACAGCGGAAGCACGCCGAGGCGCAAGCGCATATCACCGCCGGTAACGGTCATCTGGTCCACCGCTTCGCCAATGGTTTCCATTGCCGGGGCGACTGCTTTCAGCAATGCTTGCCCATCCTCATTCAGCACCATCGACTGGTTGCGTCGTTCGAACAGGGGTTTGCCGATATGATCTTCCAGCGATTTGATTCGCCGGCTGAGGGCTGGAGCGGATAGGGCCAGTTCCGCCGCTGCAGCCTTGGAAGAACCCAGACGGGCAACACGAATAAAGGCCTCAAGAGCGCGAAGGGGAGGAAGACGCCGCATAGGAAGATCGTTATCGTGGCTAAATCATTTTTGTGCAATGCAAAAATGAAGGTGAATTTTCTAAAGTGCCGGAAAACCGTCACTAACATTATTGTTAAGTTGCAAAATATGCAACCTATAATGTTTTTTTCGCACTTGCACACTAATGGGTTCCGATGCATTTAGGTTAGGCCTTTCAGGCATCCTCTCCTAAAAACTTTTCAGGCCAGTTCTTCGGAACTGGCCTTTTTTTTTGGCTGAACTCGGCCATGCGCTGCCGCATCTGAAAATCTGATTCGCATATCGGCCCGGCGATCCCTATTTTATTGGAAACAACCAAAACGATATCGAGGAGATACGTCCCAGTGTCCGATCCAGCGCCAATCAAAGGCAAGCCCGAAGACGAGATCAAGCTGCTGAAACTTCAGGTTGCCAATGCTCGGCCCGAGGACAGCGGTCGCGGACTGGCCCGGCTATCCCGGGACAATCTGGGCAAATTGGGATTGATCGAGGGCGATGTTGTCGAAATTCTCGGTAAACAAGCAACCCCGGCGCGGGCTGTCCTGCCCTATCCGGAAGATGAAGGGTTGGATTTTGTCCGGCTTGATGGCCTGCAACGCGCCAATGCCGGTGTCGGAGCAGGAGATTATGTTGAAATTCGCAAAGTCGAATCGAAGCCGGCCAAGAAAGTTGTTTTCGCGCCGGGCCAGAAGGACCTGCGTCTGCAAGGCAATGGCGGCGGACTGAAACGCAGCTTCATGGGGCGGCCGTTGAAGGCAGGAGATTTTGTCGCGACCCATGGTCAGCAACAGGTGGATCGTGCCGACATGCCACCGCAATTGCGGCAGATGCTGCTGGCGCCGGCTTTTTCTCTCACGCAAATCCGGCTCAACGTCGTTTCAACCTCTCCCAAGGGGATTGTCCATATTGACGAAGAGACAGAGGTTGAACTGCGGCCGGAATATGAAGAATCCTCCGAGCATCGCCGCGCGGATGTCACCTATGACGATATCGGCGGGTTGCATGAAACGATCGATCAACTCCGTGAAATGGTTGAATTGCCGCTGCGCTATCCGCAACTCTTCACCCGGCTTGGCGTTGATCCGCCACGCGGGGTGTTGCTGCATGGCCCTCCGGGCACCGGCAAGACCCGGCTCGCACGGGCGGTCGCCAATGAAAGCGAAGCCGAATTTTTCCTGATCAACGGCCCGGGAATCATGGGTTCCGCTTATGGTGAGTCGGAGAAGAAGCTGCGCGAAATATTCGAAGCAGCGACTCAGGCCGCGCCTTCGATTCTGTTCATCGACGAGATTGATTCGATCGCGCCGAAGCGCGGGCAGGTGCAGGGCGAAGCCGAAAAGCGGCTGGTGGCGCAGCTGCTGACCTTGATGGACGGTCTCGAATCACGGCTCAATCTTGTGGTCATCGCGGCGACCAACCGCCCCGAAGCGATTGATGAAGCGTTGCGTCGTCCCGGTCGCTTTG
>JABMNS010000330.1 GCA_013204445.1 Sphingomonadales bacterium | reverse complement strand
GTCGATACCTGGTGGCAGACCGAAACAGGCGGCATAATGATCACCACCCTGCCCAGCGCCCATGGCATGAAGCCGGGCAGCGCCGGAAAACCGTTTTTTGGAGTCCGGCCGCAGCTGGTCGACGGCGATGGCAAACTGCTCGAAGGCGCAGCCGACGGGAATCTTTGCCTCACCGCCAGCTGGCCGGGACAGGCGCGCAGCGTCTATGGCGACCATGAACGCTTCATCCAGACCTATTTCAGCACCTATAAGGGTAAATATTTCACTGGTGATGGCTGCAAGCGCGACGCCGATGATTATTACTGGATCACCGGCCGGGTAGATGATGTCATCAATGTCTCGGGCCACCGGATGGGTACTGCGGAAGTCGAATCCGCTCTGGTCTCGCACCCCAAAGTCGCCGAAGCGGCGGTCGTCGGCTATCCGCATGATATCAAGGGACAGGGCATTTACTGCTATGTGACGTTAAATGCGGGCGAACCATCATCCGAGGAACTGGTTGCCGAACTAAGGCTCCACGTCCGAAAGGAAATTGGACCCATCGCCACGCCCGACCATTTGCATCTTACCCCCGCCCTGCCGAAAACCCGTTCCGGCAAGATCATGCGGCGCATCTTGCGCAAGATCGCAGAGAATGAACATGGCGCGCTGGGTGATACGTCGACTCTGGCTGATCCAAGCGTGGTAGATGCACTGGTTGATGGAAGATTGAACAAATAGCGGCTTTCCGCACTTGATGCGGAGCCGTGTCGAAGTTCAATGTCTAGCCACCGTGCTCCGCATCAATTGCGGGGCACGATGCTAAAAAGCCCCAGAAGCTGTCGAAGTTTGAGCTAGCTGTCAAAGCCAACAAACACAGCTGCCTCGTCAATAGACTTTCGCATCGATACAACTGCGTTTGCCGGAAAACTCTCGTCCGGCCAACCCAGCGCTATGCTTTTCATTATCACTTGATCATCGGCGATCCCAGCATGCTCACGGACCACGGGCGATTGCATGATACCCTGGCTGTTAATGACTGTGCCAAGTCCGCGCGACCATGCCGCGTTCACCAGTGCAGTTGCCACGGCGCCGCAGTCAAATGGCGTGTCGTCGCTTCCATCGACCGCGCGATCATAAGTAATGATAACGCATACCGGCGCATCAAATTGCCGGAAGCCCCGCATAACCCAATCCTGCCGAGCATCCTTGTCATCGCGCTCGATCCCCATCGCGGAGAAAAGCTGCTTCGCCACGCCAATTTGCCGTTCGCGATGCGGGCCTTCAAAGGCTGGACCAGTTCGAAACTCACGCGATTGCGGTACACCGGCCAACATGCGTTCGGTGTTACCCGCACGAATTTTTTCTAGCGGCTCACCCGTGATAACGTAGAAACTCCAAGGTTGTGTATTCATCGACGATGGGGCGCGCATCGCAAGTTCAAGAATCTCCTTGATGAGTTCTTTGGCAACTGGTTCGGGCTTGTACCCGCGTATGCTGCGGCGGCCGAGGACAACTTCATCAAACTGCATGGGTGGCTCCAATTACAAATATCCGTCGCTCGCTAGCGGACAAATGGCCCTATGCAAACCCCACTCCTGATGATTTTAGCAGCAGTCACCTGTCATGCGCGAACATGCGATGAATCCGTCGCTCTATTTGGGTGCATAGACGCGATAATCTGTTAAGCAGAAGAACATGAAAGAACATTTTGAACGTCACAAACAGCCGTGGACCAGCGAAGAGGTCCAGAAGCTTCATGCCTTTGCCAAAAAGGGCATGACGCTCAAAGCCATTGCCAAGGCGCTGACCCGCAGTGAAGAATCGATCCGGACTCGGTCCAAATTGGACAAGCTCAAAATTGCCAAGAAGCGCTAAGTTTCGACAGTGACCAACGCGAGATGCTCAGCCGAGCCTCAAGCCCGCGGTACCCTGATCTTGTCGACCAGCCAGCCGATCTCCTTGGGCGGCGCTTTCGTGAATTTCGCTACCGCAATCGCTACCGCAAAATTCAAAACCATCCCTATCACGCCAATGCCTTCCGGCGATATCCCGAACAGCCAATTGACCTCGACATTACTCTCCGGCGACCAGAGTTTGAACCAGCCGATATAGAGGAAGGTGAAGCTCAGGCCGGTCACCATCCCGGCAATCGCGCCTTCTCGGTTCATCCTTTTGGAGAATATGCCCATAAAGATCGCCGGGAACAACGAGGCAGCGGCAAGGCCAAAGGCAAAGGCGACCACCTGCGCGACCCAGCCGGGCGGATAGATGCCGAGATAGCCGGCGACAAAAATGGCGGCGGTTGCCGCCAGTCTTGCAGCCCGTAATTCGCCTTTCTCGGTGATCTGCGGACGGAAGGTCCGTTTGAGCAAATCATGACTGATCGATGAGGAGATCACGAGCAACAGACCCGCTGCTGTCGATAGCGCAGCTGCCAGTCCGCCCGCCGCGACCAGCGCTATGACCCAGCCCGGCAGATTGGCGATCTCCGGATTGGCCAGCACCATGATATCGCGGTCGACATAGACTTCGTTGATATTGTCATCCGCCGCTGCATTGGCGACAATCCGTTCGCCATTGATGCCCGGCTTCTCGGCAAACTCCGGCGCCCCTTGGAACGCATCGCCCTTGCCTAGCTGCATCTTGCCATCGCCATTTTTGTCACGCCAGGCGATCAGGTCATTGCTCTCCCAATTTTTGAACCACTCTGGGGCCTGTGCATATTCGACATTGTTCACGCTATCGATGAAATTGAGCCGGGCAAAGGCACCCACTGCCGGGGCTGTCGTGTAGAGCAGAGCTATAAACACCAGCGCCCAGCCCGCCGAATTGCGGGCATCCGATGCCTTGGGCACGGTAAAGAAACGGACAATCACATGCGGCAGGCCAGCCGTCCCGATCATCAGCGCTGCGGTGATGCAGAAAACATCAATCATCGACTTGCTGCCATCGGTATAGGCACCAAATCCCATGTCCTGCAGCACCAGATCGAGTTTCTGCAACACATAGAGGCCGGAGCCATCATTAACCGTTGACCCCAGACCCAGTTGCGGCACCGGATTGCCGGTGACCAGAAAGCTGATGAAAAAGGCCGGC
>JABMNS010000329.1 GCA_013204445.1 Sphingomonadales bacterium | reverse complement strand
TCAGTTGGTTAGAGCGCCGGTTTGTGGTACCGGAGGTCGGGGGTTCAAGACCCCTCGATCGCCCCATTTTCCCTAGAGAAGCAGAAGATACATAAGGCCACCACCACCTGGCCCTGTTGGAAAGTCTCTCTTTATTTGTAATTAAATTACAGCTATGGGATATTTAATTACTCCAATTTGCTAGGGATTACAGCCATGAGCGCGATGTGGGATTTGCCGGATTTTGACGACCATGAGGCCGTCCATTTTTTTCATGATGCGGACACTGGTCTCAGTGCGATTATCGCCTTGCACAGCACGCATCTCGGCCCCGGCGCAGGCGGAACCCGCTTCTGGCATTATGAAAATCGCGAAACCGCAGTGACCGATGCGCTGCGCCTGTCGCGCGGCATGAGTTTCAAAAATGCGATGGCCGGTCTGCCGCTGGGTGGCGGCAAGGCGGTGATTCTCGCGGATCGCAATCGCACCAAGACCCCGGAAATGCTCGCTGCCTTCGGCCGGATGATCGAGTCGCTCGGTGGGCAATATGTGACCGCAGAAGATGTCGGAATAACCGCAGCAGACATGGTCGCTTTGACCAAAGAGACCAAATATGTCTCCGGCCTGCCGGTCAGCAAGAGCGGTGAAGCCGGCGGCGATCCAGGGCCGTTTACGGCAACCGGCGTATATCTGGGCGTGAAGGCAGCGGTGGCGCACAAGCTCGGCCGCGACACTATGGACGGCGTCCATGTCGCGATTCAGGGCGTTGGCAGCGTTGGCGGCGGTCTGGCCCGTCTGCTGGCCAAGGATGGCGCGAAGCTGAGCATAGCCGACATCAACAAGGACCATGCTGCGGCGCTGGCAAAAGAAATTGGCGCAACGGTCGTCGGTCTCGACGAGGTCATGCGGATCGAGGCCGATGTGTTTAGTCCCAATGCCCTGGGTGCGATATTGGACAAAGTCTCTATCGCCCATCTCAATGTTCCGATCGTTGCAGGCGGTGCCAATAACCAGCTGGCGACTCCCGAAGACGGGCAGCGCATCTTTGATCGCAACATCCTGTTTGCCCCCGATTATGTGATCAATAGCGGCGGCATCATCAGCGTTGGTCTGGAATATCTCGGTGATGGCGATGTCAACGAAGTCAACCGCCGGGTCGCGATGATCCCGGAGCGACTGACCGAGATTTGGGCACAGAGCGCATCGCAAAAATTGCCGGACTCGGTTGTCGCGGACAATATGGCGATGGCGTTGATCGGGCGGGGTTAGGCTCAGGCCGAACTTTACACGGATCAATTGTTTTATTTTCTGTGACCTTTGCCTGAAAGTATCAGGTTTCTGCCATTCTCTAGTCGCCAGTCCGGTTCCTAGTGTAACCTTTGCATAATGCGCCCGGTCGTGCGGATTTTCCAAGTTCGTGCGAGCATCCTCATTTCGTTCAAATGTCAAAGAGCCTGTCCCGCGCATGGCGAAGGACAGGCCGGAAGATAAAGGATCGGGTCGGCTGTAGGAAAGAAGTTTTGACGGGATAACGGAAGAGAGGCGCGCAAATGCGCTCCCTTCCGCTTAAATCGTCAATATTATGGCGCGACTGCAGCCTTGATCTTTGACCAGCTTACCAGCTTGAAATTTTGCGTGCCGCCTTCATTGACACCATCCTGCATCACCATCAGGCCTTCGGGATAGGCCGGGCCAAAGTCGCCCAATATGACTTCGATTCCGTCTGTTTCCGAGGTGCCGTCGATGGCACCGTCTACCAGACGGAAGCGGTTCACATAGGCTCCTGTTGCCAGATCATAGAGCACATAGCCATTATCGCCCTGGCTGGAGGCGACCAGAAAACCGCCATTATCGCCTTCTGGTGCCAGCGCCAGCCCTTCGACATCGGCGACCAGTTCGCGGCCATTTATATTGGCAAAACGCTGCGGCTCGAAATTGTCCGCGTTGAGATCGAACAACCAGATTCCGGCATTTTCCTCACCCACATAAAGCCGTCCGGTCCGGTCATCGACAACACAACCTTCCGGCTGGGTCGCCAGCTTATATTCCCGCGTGATCTTTGACGTGATTGTGCCGCCGGCAAAGGCCAGGTTGATTTCGCGAACAAAACCGCTTTTCTCGATCATATAGGCAACAGTTTCGCCGCCGCTGCGCTGGCCAAAGCAAAAGCCATAGGCTTCGCCGGGACCCGCTGGATATTTGCCCAAGACCCCCAGTTCGGCCGTTTCAGGGTCGAGCCGGTAGAGGCCGATATGGGCATTGGCGGGATCGTTGCGGATGCTCGCTCCGACCAGCACGGTTTTTTGCCCGTCGATCATGACTTCACGCAGATCGACATTGTTGAGTTCACCCTCTGGCAGGAAAGATTTTTTGCTGCCATCCAGCCCATAGACATAGAGGCCCGCCCGCTTGTCGGTGCCGATGATCAAACTGTTCGCCGGTTCCCTGGCATTGCGCCAGATCGCCGGGTCATCTGCGGCATCGCGATTGACGGTTCCGACCGGAATGGTCTCGGCGTCAGCGGTCAATTCCAAAGTCGGTACTGCGGAAACAGAGCCGGATGAGGATATTGTTGCGGCAGATGAACAGCCGGCGAGGGCGGCACCACTCAGCAGCAGCAATAGTATCGAATGTTTCATTACATTGTTATCCGCGCGCCAAATTTGAAGGTCGAGCCATATTCTTCATATTGCAGGTTGCGCCGTGCACCGGAGAAATCCTGATAGGCATAAAATTTGGCATTGTTGATGTTGATCCATTCGGCGAACAGACGGATGTTCCTGGTGACCTTGAACTTCAGGCTCGCATCAAGCTGGAAATGGCTGTCGACGATCCGGTCTGTCTCCACATCTCCGCCAAGCTCGTCGAGATATTTGTCCCGATAGGTTCCGGCCAGCCGGAAATCGAACGGTCCTTTTTCATAGCCGAGCACAGCGTTGAACGTATGTTTTGAGCTGCTCGGCAGGCTGATTTTGCGAGGTGCACTGATATCGCCGTCGGTCAGCACCGTGCCGGTTGCATCGGTATAGGTATAGTTCAGGTTGACCAGCAGCCCGTCCAACGGGGCGGGAAGGAAATCCATCAACTGACTGAAACTGGCCTCTACTCCGAATATTTCGGCCTTTTCGCCGTTGATCGCGCGGGTCAGTTCTTCATAATCGATGCCCTGGAAGGTGCCAGGCTCGGTCAGAGTCTGATCGACGATAAAATTGTCGACCGATTTGTAGAAGGCACCAATCGATACCGCACCATTGCTGCTGAAATAATATTCGGCTGATGCGTCCGCGTTCCAGGCGCGGTAGGGCAAAAGGTCGGTATTGCCAAATTCGGCTTGCTTGTCCTCATTGATCGTAAAGCGCGGTGCCATTTTCGACAATTTGGGACGAACCAGACTCTTATAGCCTGCCAAGCGCAACACCAGTTGCTCTTGCGGCTGGAAGCGCAGGGTGACACTGGGCAGCCAATCCGTGTAGCGGCGTTCCACGTTTACCGGAATGACATCGGTCACTTGATTGCCATCATCGACAATCAGCTGGCCAGACAGAATATTCGATGTTCGCTCGGCCCGGAGTCCGCCGATCACGCGCAGGGTCGAACTGTCATAGCGACCGAGCAGATAGCCGGCCAAAATATCTTCATCGGCGGAATAGTCGCTCGGCAGGCTCAGAAGGTCTGTTTCATATTGGTCAACTTCGAAATTTCCGAGATTGGCGAACAGAAAATCGGTGGCGCCACGATAGCTGGCCACCGGACCGATGTCGGTGATACGATAGGTCTGCTGACCGAGTACATCGGCGAGCGTATAGTCACCATTATAATCGCCGTAAAATGTCCCGTTGGCATCATAGCTTTTTGTCCGCCAGCGGGATTTGACGCCTGCCTGCACGGTAAATTCCCCTCCATCGGTAACGAAGCTGCGGCCGAGGTCGCCCTTGAGCGCATATTCCCTGTCGACGCTGTCCGACAGCCGGGTCAACTCGGCCCGGTTGAACTTATATTCTGTCGGATCCGAAAACAGGTCTGCGCCGCTGGTCACGCTGTATAGCGGCAAGCGGACATCGCTATAGTCCATGTTTACATCGACGCCGTCGCCATCGAAACGGGCACGGAAGCGGGTGGGGTCAACCGAGGAATTTTCCAGTTCGCTCGATCGGGCCCAGCTTCCCGAAAGATGGGCTTTCCATTCGCCGTCATCATGATCCATGCCAATCTGATAGGTGGCGATGCGCTGCCGTTCGAAACGGTCCTTGATGTCGCGGCGCACCTCGATCCGGCCGTCGGCATCGGTAAAGAAGGCGCTGGTGTCGGTGCCGCTGGCAGGGGCTTCATTAAAGATGATCGTCGTCCGGCGGCGGTATTCCTGATCGTCAAACTGGCTGAAATTGCCGCGGACAAACATCGTGGTCGTATCCGAAGCCCGAACATCGACATTCAGGGAGCCGCTGATCCGTTCACGCGATACGTCATAGTCGCGATACTGGACCTCTTCGGCATAGACGATCCCGGCATCTTCATTCCAGTCTGCTGCTTCGATATTGTCGCTTTCAAATTCTCGTTTATAATAGCTGATGCCGCCTGAAATGCCTACATTTTCGCCAATCCGGGTGGAAAAATCGATGCTGCCTTTCGGGGTGACGCTGTCGGCATATTCATTATAGCTGCCTTCCAGCTTGACCGCGAAAAGACCCTTTTTGCGGTCGAAGGCGCTGGTTGTGCTGATTTCGATCGAAGCGCCAATCGTGTCCGCGTCCATGTCGGGCGTCAAAGATTTCTTGATTTCGATCGACTCGATCAGATCGCTGGAGATGACGTCGAGCGCGACGGACCGAACATCCGATTCAGGAGAAGGCAAGCGGACGCCATTGAGCGAGCTTGAGTTTAGTTCCGGGTCGAGACCACGTACCGACACAAATCGCCCTTCACCCTGATCGTTGAGAATGTTGACGCCGGGGAGGCGGCGGATCGATTCCGCGACATTCTGATCCGGGAACTGACCAATCGCGTCGCGGGTTAGTATCGAGGAGACACCATCTGCCTCGCGTTGGCGGGACAGCGCGCTGGCTTGATTGGCACTCTGACCGATGACCAGAATTTCATTGCCGGAAACGGAACGGAGTACGATATCGGCCCGGGTAATTCCGGTTTCGGTCACCGTGACCCTGGTTTGAATCGTGTCGGTGCCGATATAGCGGGTTTCCAATGTGTAGGTTCCCGCCGGTACATCGGCAAATATGAAACTGCCATCGCGTTCGGTGGTCACGACCCGGTCCATTTCAACAATGCGCACCTGAGCGGCTTGCAATCCTTTGGTTTCGCTAGGATCGCTGACAATGCCGGTGATGGATCCAGCCCACGCAACCGACGGCAATGCCAGCAATATCCCCGCTGATCCGATTAGTAACCCTCTGTGAAATTTTGATATTCTTGCCATGATGCCCTCCGGTAAATCTGATGTACCGGGCCTCTAGGCGATGTTTGTGTAGGGAATTGCCCGTTTCAAAGACATGCAGATGAATCTTTATTTACGGTTCCGTGAAAAATCGAAAATTGCCAAAACCATCTTGCTGGATTGTGCATTCATCATCGGCTTTTCAGTCTGCTCGGCGATACGATAGACCAAGCACATGGCGCGATTGCAAATGACTCAAACCGGCTGGTGCCGGGGGCGACTATCAGCGATCGTGCAAATCTTCCGAGAATCTGTCTTCGTCTGGCCGAGCGGGCTTTTCAAATCCGTTCAGTCCCATCCACCATTGCAGGGCGATGATCGCGCCTTTGGCCGGTTGCAGCAACGCAGCGATCAGAATGAGCGCCAGGCAAATTATGATCGCCAGATTGGTCCACATGGAAAACCCGGTCTCGTTGACCATGAAGATGATGACGGGGGCCATGATATGCCCGGTCAATATGATCGCCACATAGGCAGGGAAATCATCGGCCTGTTGAGCGGTCCAGTCCTGGCCGCAGAGGGGGCAATGTTCAACCGGCTTGAGAAGCCGAGGGAACATCCGGCCTTCACCGCAGCTTGGGCAATGGCCCTGCAGGCCCCGGACAGCGGCCTGAAAGGCGGTTTTCGGCAAGGCCTTGCGACCAGATTTTTCCGTCCCATTGCTGTCTGCACCATCGCCGCTGCGCATGTCATCAACGATTCTGTCCAGCAAAGTCTCAAATCCGGCCATTAAATTTACCTGTCCCATTGTCATTGGAATTATCGGCTGACGCCACGTCAGCCGCTTGCTTGTGATAGTCGCCGGATGATCCGCCTGTGACCGGGAAGATGTTGAACCAACCAGGCCGAGCGCAGGCACCATCACCGCTGCGAAAATCATCATGATAGCCTTCCTGTCAGGATTGCCGGTGCAGATACGTCGTTCATGATGAAAGGTCACTATACAGATTTAGAATAGAATGTTAATACTGATTATTGA
>JABMNS010000328.1 GCA_013204445.1 Sphingomonadales bacterium | reverse complement strand
GCAGTGCCTCAAGAGCTCGATGAAGTGGGACGAGGAGGTGTTCGGCCTCGAACTCGACCTCGACCAGTACATGATCGTGGCGGTGGGCGACTTCAACTCCGGCGCGATGGAGAACAAGGGCCTCAATATCTTCAACTCACGCTATATTCTCGCAGATCCCGAGGTGGCCACCGACGCCGATTTTGATGGCATCGAAGGCGTGGTCGCGCATGAGTATTTCCACAATTGGTCCGGCAATCGGGTCACCTGCCGCGACTGGTTTCAGCTCAGTTTGAAAGAGGGCTTCACCGTCTACCGGGATCAGAGCTTTTCCGCCGATATGGGCTCGGCAGCGCTGAAGCGAATCGAGGATGTGCGAATCTTGCGTGCCGCGCAATTCCCAGAGGATGCGGGCCCGCTGGCGCATCCGATCCGCCCGGAAAGCTATCAGGAAATCTCTAATTTTTACACCGCCACCGTCTATAATAAGGGCGCGGAAGTGATCCGCATGATGGCGACGCTGATGGGGCCGGATCGGTTTCGCAACGGCACCGATCTCTATTTCGACCGCCATGACGGCGAAGCTGCGACTTGCGAGGATTTTGTCGTCGCGATGGAAGCGGGCGGCGAAATTGATCTCACACAATTCCGCAAATGGTATGAAACGCCGGGCACCCCCAGAGTGTCTGCGAAACTGTCCCACGATCCGCAAACCGGCTCTGCGACCGTTCACCTCACCCAGAAAATAGCGCAAAATGGCGAAAAGCCGGCAGCGTCAGAGCTGCTCATCCCATTGCGGACGGCGCTGCTTGACCCTGAAACCGGCGTTCATGGCGGGGAACAGCTGCTGCTTCTCGATCAGCCAGAGAAAAGCTTCGTCCTCGAAGGCTATAAGGATCATCCGATCCTGTCGATTAACCGCGGCTTTTCCGCGCCGATCATATTGGAAAGCAACCAGACAGCAGAGGAACTGGCGTTCCTGTCGGCCCATGATGACGATCCGTTTGCGCGGTTCGAGGCGATGCAGCAGCTGATGACCGGCTATTTGACCGCAAAAGTGTCGGGCACGCCGGTTGACCGCGATATCATCTTGCTGGCGGTCGCGAAAATTCTCGCCGACCCGACGCTTGATCCGGCCTTTCTGGCCGAAATCATCCTGTTGCCAAGCGAAGCCTTCTTGGGTGACCAGATGGTCGAAGTCGATCCGCAGGCGATCCATGATGAGCGCGAAAAATTGCGTGGGAAAATTGGCTTGCAGTTCGAAAAGCAGTTTCGCAAGCTCTACAAGTCCTGCGCGCCGACTGAATTCTCGCTTGATGCTGAAGCGCGGGCGAAGCGCAAATTGCGCAATGTGGCGCTGGGCTATCTCGCCGCCTCGTTCACCGAGAATGCCGCCGAGACCGCCTTTGACCAATATCGCGAGGCGAACAATATGACCGCCATGCAGGGTGCACTGGGTGTCTTGTCTCATCTCGAAGCCGACGAGCGGTCGATTGCATTTGAAGATTTCTACAAAAGATTCAAAAGCAACCCGCTGGTTCTCGACAAATGGTTCAGCCTGCAAGTGATGTCGATGCGGACGGATACGCTGAAACGTGTCGACGGTCTGTCGCGCCATCCGGATTTTAATATGGCCAATCCCAACCGCGTGCGCGCGCTCTATGGCGCGTTCACCGGCAATCAGGTTCGTTTTCACGATCCGTCGGGCAAGGGCTATCAGATGGTCGCGGATATGGTGATCGCGCTGGATAAGCAGAATCCGCAAACCGCAGCGCGTTTCATTCCGTCGCTTGGCCGCTGGCGGCGCTATGAACGCGGACGGTCGGAACTGATGCGGTTGGCGCTGGAGAAAATCGCAGCGCAGCCTGGATTGTCGAAGGATGTAGCCGAACAGGTCTTCAAAAGCCTTGCTTGATATCGCGACGTCTCCCCTGCTTGCTGATGCAACACACGGCTTTCTCGGCCGGGGAGGGGGTGTTTCGGAAGGCATTTATGCTGGGCTGAATATCGGTCTGGGCAGTGATGATGATCGCGACTCCATCATGGAAAACCGCCGCCGGGCAGCCGATGGCCTGATGCCGGGCGGCGAACTGGTGACGGTGCATCAGGTGCATAGCGCGGATGTCGTCACCGTGACAGGACCTTTGCCTTTCGACCAGCGCCCGCAGGCCGACGCGATGGTGACCGACCAGCCGAACCTGTTGCTCGGCATCTTGACCGCCGATTGCGTGCCGGTGCTGTTCCACGATCCGCAAGCCCAAATAATCGGCGCGGCCCATGCCGGCTGGAAGGGCGCGCTGGCAGGAGTGACCGACAATGTCATCACCGCGATGGCAGCGCTAGGTGCCGATCGCGACCATATCACCTGCGCCATCGGCCCCTGCATCGCGCAGGCCAGCTATGAAGTAGATGCCACCTTCCGTGAGACGTTCTTGCACGCCGATACGGCCAATGACTGCTTCTTCGCTGCGGGCAAACCCGGCCATTTCCAGTTCGATATCGAATCCTACGTCGCGGCGCGCCTGCAAGTGGCAGGCATCACCAAGGTCGATAAACTCGGTCTCGATACCTACGCTCACGAGGACCGCTATTTCAGCTACCGCCGCTCCTGTCATCGCGGTGAAGCGGGCTATGGACGGCAGATTTCGCTGATTGGTATGGTGGAATAATATTGATTTCCTCGGTCACCCCAGCGAAGGCTGGGGCCTGAACCAATGGGTCGTCCAGGAACGGCCAATCGGTTTGGATGCCAGCCTTCGCTGGCATGACGTGTAAACAGGAGAGGGCATGAACGCACAACGCATCGGTCTATGGGCGGGGCTGGCCATATTCATTGCCATGCTGTTGCTGCCCACGCCGGCATCGATGAGCGGCCCTGCCTGGCATGTCGCGGCGCTGACCGTCCTGATGGCAATATGGTGGATGACCCAGGCGATACCGCTGACCGCGACCGCCTTGCTGCCGTTTCTCGCGCTGCCGACGATGGATGTGATGACCGCAGCCGAAACCGCGAGCGAATATTATTCGCCGATCCTGTTCCTGATCCTCGGCGGCGCCTTTCTGGCGCTGGCGATCGAGCGGGTCGGCCTGCACAAACGGCTGGCGCTGGCGATTATCGGCCTGTCCGGCAAAAGCGCGTGGGGCATATTATTCGCCTTCATGATCGCCACCGCCTTGCTCAGCATGCTGATTTCCAACACCTCGGCCACCCTG